>DASQUN010000785.1:0-7809 GCA_035641275.1 Candidatus Udaeobacter sp.
CGCGGCGGCCGCTTCGTCAACGGCTTCGTTGGAGAGCAGTTTGCCCTGTCGGAAGCGGTAGACATGTTACGGGCCGTACGCCGAAACCAGGAAACACAAGAGCCTATCATGGTCGCCAGCGGAGATCCGCTTAATTTGGTCGGTATCCTCACGCCCGGCCCCCGCCTGTCGCCGTACTCGAACCAGGTAATCGCCTATAGTAACGGGCTGCCCGCTGACAGCGGCTCGTTGGGGGCCGTGCTCAGCCGGCTCCAGCAGCACAAGGCAGAGTTGAACGAGTGACATGGCTGGCGCGCGCCGGTCGGATTGAATTCACGTAAAGCGGAGTTTGACGATGGACATTTGTTTTCTCGGCACCGGAGCACCCTGGCCGGATCCTTTGCGCGGCAGTTCGGCGATCCTGGTCGACGTCGGGGACGCGCGAATTTTGCTGGATTGCGGCCGGGCGTGCGTGCAACAAATGGCCCGGCTGCGGATTGATCCCGCGAGCATCACTCACTGCTTTCTCACCCACGGCCATTATGATCACGTGGCCGACTACGCGCTGCTGGTTTTAACCTCGTGGCGATTCGGCCGGCATCACCGTCTGCAGGTGTACGGACCGCCCGGCACCCAAGCCATGTCCGATGCGCTGTTTCATGAAGCTTATAAGATCGATATCGCGGCGCGTAAGGCTTTGAAAAAGTCAGATGCCGAGGCGGACATTGGCATCGAAGTGGCCGAAATGGTCGATGGCAGTGTCGCCGAAGGCGAGGGTTGGCGGATCCGCGCGGTGGAGGTGGTTCACTGGCCGATCCCTTTGTCTCTCGGATTCCTGATCGAAGGAGGCGGGAAGAGGCTGTTTTTCACCGGCGATACTTCTCCCTGCGATGCGGTCCGGGAAGGCGCCGCGGGCGTTGATCTTTTGATTCATGAAGCGATGTATTTCCCCGCCGATTCCGGCCATTATCGGAGTCATAGTCATCCGGAGCGGGCGGGCGAAGTGGCGCGCCAGGCTGAAGCGAGGCAACTGGTGTTGACTCACCTCCAGCCAGATACGCAAAAAGAACGATTGCTGAACGACGCGAGTAAGCAGTTTACTAGACGAATCGTGATGGCTACGGATCAGATGAGCCTTGTGCTATAGAATGCTGTCGTGCGCGCTCGTACCCGGTCGGAGGGGACGGGAATTCAAGGTTTCCTTTAGGACTCGAATCTCAACCACGTCTTCTGGCAGGCGCGTGAGTCCTTCCTTGGAATGGAAAACAAGCCGCGGATGTTCGTCGGTCGGAGGGTGACATCACTTCGACTATTTTTAGCGCAAACTTCATCCCTTGCTTCTGCGCAATTAAAAAAGAGGTGACCTGATGGCGGAGAATCAATTCTTGGGTATTTCGAGTCCACGAGTGGAAGGCGAACAAAAGGTCGGCGGTAAAGCTTGTTATGCCGTGGATGTCGTTTTGCCGGACATGCTTTGGGTCAAAGTGCTACGAAGCCCCATCCCTTACGGGAAGATCAAACGCATCAGCCTGGAAAAGGCGCTTTCCATTCCCGGCGTCAGAGCCATCATGACGGGGGAAGATCTCGGCGGTGCAAAGATCGGGAAAAAGATCGTGGACATGCCCATCCTGGCGGACGGTGTGGTCCGCTACGTCGGCGAAAAGGTCGCCGCCGTAGCGGCGGAAAGCGAAGCGGCGGCGGAGCGCGCCGTCGATCAGATCGAGGTGGAGTTCGAGGAGTTGCCTGCGGTAGCGGATCCGCTGCAAGCCATCGAAGCGGGCGCGCCGCTGCTGCATCCGAACCTGAGCGAATACGAGGGGCTGCTGCACAGGATCGATCGACCGAGCAACGTATTCGTTCACTTAACCTGGAGGAAAGGGGAGGTCGAAGAAGGCTTTCGGCTGTCCGACGTCGTCGTTGAGAATAGCTTTCGCGTCCCGGCGGTTCATCAGGCCTATATCGAGCCCCATTCCTGCCTGGTCAAAGCGAATGGCGACAACAGCGCGGAAGTCTGGGCCTCGACCAAGAGCCCGTTCGCGCTGCGGGAGCAAGTGGGGAACGCGTTTCAAGTCGCTCCGGCAGACATCGTCGTTCACCCGTGCTACGTCGGCGGCGATTTCGGCGGCAAGGGAGACGCGAATGAAGTCGCTCTCTGTTACGCCTTATCGAAAAAGAGCGGCCGCCCGGTTAAATTTCTCGTCGATTATACGGAGGAACTGGTCGCCGGAAATCCCCGGCATGCGGCGACGATCAAGATCAAAACGGGCGTTAAGAAGAAAGGCCTCATCATCGCTCAGCAGATGGAATTTGTTTTCGACAGCGGCGCTTATGGCGCTTATCGCCCGCAGGGATTCCTGGTCGGCGCTCACGACGCTTGCGGGCCGTATCGGATTCCCAACACCTACATCGAAGAAAAATACGTGTACACGAATAAATTCCCTTGCGGGTACATGCGCGCGCCCGGTCATCCTCAGGGTTCCTTTGCCAGTGAAAGCCAAGCGGATATGGTGGCCAAAAAGTTAGGGATGGACCCGGCGGAATACCGGCGGATGAACTTTATGCAGGACGGCGATCACTTTCCTGTAGGGGAGAGCATCGCTCACGTCAAGGCCACAGAGACGTTGAAGAAGGCTTTGGAAGCGTCCGGTTATCATGGCGCAAAGGCCAAGAACGTGGGCCGCGGCTGCGCCGTGGGCAATTGGGTATCAAAAGGCGGCGAATCCTACGCCTTTCTCAAGCTCGATGAGGAAGGTCAGATAACGCTTGCCACCGCGGTAATGGACACGGGCCCCGGCGCCTACACCATCATGAGACAGATCGTCGCTGAAGAACTCAAAGTGTCGCTCGACTCAATCCGAGTCGAGATTCTGGATACGTCGAAGGTGATCAAGGATACGGGCGTGCGCGGGAGCAGCAGCACGCGAGTTCATGGCGGGTCGGCGTATGAAGCCGCGAAGAAGGTAGGCGAAGAGATCTTGCGAGCGGCGGCGCGGGCGATGAAGAGCTCGCCCGATGAGTTGATATTGTACGACGGCGGTGTCACTCACGCCCGCGCAGAAAAACGGCTGACGTTCCGAGAGATTGCCCGAGCAAGCGGCGGGCCGATCAGCGGGGAAGGGCATTACGTCAACATGAAGGAGGGTCCTGAGACCTCCACCGTTGCGCAAGTCGCTGAAGTGGAAGTGGATTCGGAAACGGGTGAAGTCACCGTAAGGCGTCTGACCACGGCGCACAATACCGGTACGATTCTCAACCCTTTGACGCATCAAGGGCAAATCGACGGCGGCGTGGTGATGGGAATGGGCTATGGTGTCATGGAGGAACTTCTCACCGATGACGGCGGCAAAGTGGTGACCGCCAATCTCGGCGACTACAAAATTCCCAACATTAAAGACATCCCCAATCTGAAAACCGCGATCCTGCAGTCCAAGGCCGGCAGTGGACCGTATAACAGTATGAGCATCGGTGAGACGGCGATCATTCCCACTGCTGCGGCGATCGCCAATGCTGTCGAGGATGCGGTGGGCGTGCGGATCAAGTCATTGCCGATTACCTCGGAAAAAGTGCTGAACGCGATGAGGGGCCGGTAGTCCTCGGTGAACTTCTTAAGACATCCAAAAGATTCCGGGCCGTGGGTTCGGCCCGCGAGCGGAAAAATAATTTCTGAGCGCGTCGGCGCCCTAGCGCGCGTCGTTCGAGCCACATGCATCTCGATCAATGGACTCCGCGCCGCCGTGCGCACGGAAGCGGCGTTTCGGTTGGAACTTTTAGTACTGGTCTTGCTCATACCTGCCGCTTGGAGGCTAACCACGGTCGGTGTCGAACGGGCCTTGCTGATCGGCAGCTGGCTCTTGGTCATGATTGTGGAGCTGATCAATTCGGCGATCGAAACCGTCGTGGATCGGATTGGCAGCGAGCGGCACGACCTTTCCGGTCGCGCCAAAGATCTCGGTTCCGCGGCCGTTTTTGGCGCGATCGTGTTGGCGGCGTCGGTGTGGCTGTTTGTCTTGTTTGCAACATAATCGGCAGCTATCGTGAAGGACTCGACTATGAAACGCAGTGCCTATGGCGCAAAGCTCCTGAGCTTGTTCGTGATTTTGTGTCTCAGTTCCCCTTGCCCTGCGAATGCCGGCGAACCGCTGGAGGCTGTCAAGACAGCCGCTGAAAAGGCCATTCAGATTCTTAAGGACCCGGCCTTGCAGGGCAAAGACAAAAAGAAAGAACGGATCGATCGCCTGAGGGAGGTTGCCAATCCGATTTTTGATTACGAAGAGATGGCCAAGCGCGCGCTCGGTCCCCATTGGCGGCGACGCTCCCCGGCCGAGCAGGAGGAGTTTGTCAAACTCTTTCGCGATTTCCTGGAGAAAAGCTATTCCGACAAGGTCGACCTCTACGACGGCCAAAGGGTCGTGTTCGGCCGAGAGACGATCGATCAAGACTTTGCCCAGATCGAGTCCACTTTTATCAACGCCAAGCGCGAGGAATTCGCCGTCCACTACAAACTAAGACGAGCGGATGGAAAATGGAAGATCTATGATGCGGTCATCGAAAACATTAGCATCGTCAATAATTACCGGTCTCAGTTCGATCGGGTGATTGCGAAGTCGTCGTTCGATGAATTAAAAAGGTTGCTGAAAGAAAAGGCCGGATAAAACCCGCTACAGCCCGGTTTTTTTCTCACTACTCAGGTTGATTTTTTCGCCCCGTTTTCCGTACAAGTCGATAAACAGGTTGTAGAACGAGGCGATGCTGCGCTCTTCAACATCGGGATGCCCGCGTTGATTTTGATAAAGCAGGGTCAGGCTGAGCGGTCGCTTGTGAATCTCCAGCAAGTCGGCGCCCTTCTGGTCCAGATAAGAGCCGATGGTGCGCAGGGTGCTGGAAAGGCTGTAAAAATCGGGCAGCCGGTTGGGTCTGGCGCGCTGCGATCGGCCTTTTTGTTCGAGCTGCTCGAGATCGCTTGGCCCATAAGTGATCGAGGAAGCCAAAGCCTGCCCGCGAATTCTTTCCCCCCAGTCGCGTAACTTCGCCATCAGCGACGGGTCTTTTTCCGGATCGCCGCGAACGACGTACTGATCGCCTTCGGTTTTTAGCTCAAAGACATTCACTCGTCTTGCTTCAAGGGATTGGCCGATCACTCGGAGCTCGCGATCGTAGGTTTTTCTATCGCTCATGGAAACCTCCCGGGTCAAAACGCCAACGTTTAAGGTTGATAAAAACTCAAACCGGGAAAACGATTTGCGTTCTTAACACTATGCCGCGTTTGAAACAAGAGGCAAGCGGGCTGTGATCCCGTATCTCTCTGTCCCGGAATTCTCTATGGTCCTGCAATGATGGGTTCAAGTCTGCCCGTCGACTTGCCTGCGAGGGAGTGAGGCTGAAGGCAGCGGACGCAGGAGTAGCGAGGTTGGGTTAAGGCCCAACGATCAGAATCATCACCCCATGGGGCTGGCGCGGTGGCCATCAAGGCAGAGACTCATCGGCCGCTGCCGTAAGACTCGCTCCTGAAGGAGGCAAGCGGAAGCAGCAAAAAGTAAGACCGTTGAGATTCGGAAAAGTGAGAAAATTGAGATGTGGAGTCACAACCGGGCAGCTTCCTTGACAAGAAAAAAAGGGGACCGTATGGTGGACACCATGCCTCGCATAGCCGTTCCGCTTTACTTAGGGAGGAGATGATGGCACGTCCGGAAAAAATCGCCGCCCCACGGAGCGCGGTGACCTACCGGGGCCTGCGCGACTGGCTCGAGCAAGTGGACCGATTGGGTGAGCTTCTCAACCTCAACGGCGCCCATTGGGATCGCGAAATGGGCTCGATCACGCAGATGTTAACCGAGGGTGGCAAGGGGAAGGCGCCGGCGATTCTGTTCGACGAAGTCCCTGGCTATCCCAAAGGCTATCGCACTCTGTATGGCCAGTTTTCCACCATAAAACGGGTCGCGCTGACCCTGGGGTTGCCGCTCGAGTACGAACACAAAGCCGACATCGTCAAAGCCTACCATCACCGCATGGAGACGATGACGTTTATCAAGCCCAAGTTCGTCAAGACCGGACCGATCTTCGATAACGTTTTCGAAGGCGGCAAGGTGGACGTGCTGAAATTGCCCGTGCCGCTGCACCACCAGAAGGATACACACCGCTACATCGGGACCGCCGATATGGTGATCACCAAAGATCCGGACAGCGACTGGTATAACTTTGGTGCCTACCGCTGCCAGGTCTATGACCGGGAGACCGTCGGCTGCCAGATAACCGAAGGAAAACATGGCCGCATCCACCGGGACAAATATTTCGAGCGCGGTCAGAGCATGAAAGTGGCGATCGTCTGCGGACAGGATCCGTTGCTCTACATGCTATCAGCGAGTCCTTTGCCGAGCGGCGTATCGGAGTACGATTTTGCCGGCGGGATCCGCGGTGAGCCGGTGGAGGTGGTGCAAGGGCCTTACACGGGCTTTCCGATCCCGGCGGATGCGGAGATCGTCTTGGAAGGAGAGGCGGTGCCGGGTCAAGTGCAACCTGAAGGGCCCTTCGGCGAGTGGATGGGATACTATTCGGATGACGTGGTTCCCCGCCCTTACATCAATGTAAAAACGGTCATGTACCGGAACAATCCAATTCTAACCTGCGCGCCCCAGCACAAGCCCGTCGATGAAACGGGACTTCTCAAAGGCATCGCCGGCGCGGCGGAGATCTGGAAGGCCCTGGAAGCCTGCGGCTTGCCGGACATTCTCGGCGTGTGGAATCACGAGGGAGCCCCCGCGACTCGCTTCACCGCCATTCAGATTCGCCAGCGCTACCCCGGACATGCGCGCAACGTGCTCCACGTCGCCGCCAACTGCATGGCGGGCGCCTACAACGGCAAGTGGACGGTGGTCGTCGATGACGACGTCGATTGTTCCGACATCGATCAGGTCTTGTGGGCGATGGGCACGCGCTTCGATCCGGTGACGGACATCGATATCGTCCAGAAGGCCTGGTCATCCGGACGCGACCCGATGTTCCTTCCCGGCAATTTTAATAACCGCATCCTGATCGACGCCTGTATGCCCTATAATCGCAAGCTCAAGGGGGAGTTTCCCAAGGTCGTCGAGGTGCCGGAGGATCAGCGCGCTGAGTTGAAGGCAAAGTTCCCACAGATTTTCAAATCAGAAGCGTAATTCGGAAGGGTTGATCGTGGTCTTTGCAAGTTGGCGCGGCGTGGTCGGGGTGGTCAAGCCCACCCATCGCCCCGGCTCCCTCGAAGAGTTCATCCGGTTACTACCCGAGGGGATCGGCGTGGTTCCGGTGTACTTGAACTTCAAGCGCGGTACCGAAGATGAATTCCGCGCCGCGCTTAACGCCGTTGAAGAAAAAGTCGCGGAGCTGGCCAAGGAAGGCGTCGATCTCATTCATCCCGAAGGCGCCCCACCCTTTATGGTGCATGGCTACAGGGGTGAAGAGCGAATCATCAGAGAATGGGAAGCCAAATACAAAGTGCCCATGGTCACCGCGGCCCAGACTCAAGTCGAGGCCCTGCGCGCGCTGAATGTCAAAAAATTCGTCGGTGTGACCTACTTCATCGGCAGCGTCAACGACATCACGACTGGTTATTTCCAGGACGCTGGCTTCGAGGTGATGGCCATGGAAGGAATGCCCGTGGCGTTCGAAGACGTCGGGCGCCTCGCGTCACAGGAGATCTACTCGCATGCACGCAAGGCGTTTTTGAAAAACCAGAGCGCCGAAGGGATCTACATGCTGGGCACCGGTTGGCGCTGTTTGGATATTATCCACCTCTTGGAGGAGGACTTGCAGGTTCCCGTCATTCACCCGGTTCCGGCGCGCGTCTGGTCGATT
>DASQUN010000786.1:0-9821 GCA_035641275.1 Candidatus Udaeobacter sp.
CGCAGCGGCATTGGAAGCGGCCTTTGCCAAGGCTTTTGCCGATAAGGAGTTATTGGGCGACGCTGACAAAGGGCGGCTGGAGATCGACCCGATTTTCGGCGACGATATCCGTAAGCTCGTGGTCGAGTTCTTGGGGATGGCGCCTGAATTGAGGGGAAAACTGCAGACCGCTCTGAAGGGTGGAAAAAAGTAGCTTATAAAAGTAGCTTATAAAGGAGGAGACACCATGCTGGCTGTATTCATGAGGTTCGGATTCTGGGCCTTCCTCGCCTTAACGTTCCCTGCGCTTGCGGCAGCGCAGACTGAAAGCATCGATGAACTCTATAAGAAGGCTCTAAAGGAAGAGGGCGTTCTTAATTGTTATTGTTCGCTGGCACAAATCAATGCCGAGAAAATTTATCCGGTCTTCGAGAAACGCTTCCCTGGAATTAAAATCAATCACGTGGACGCCACTTCGGACAAATTGTCCGCCCGGGCCATAACCGAGGCTCGAGGCGGCAGGACCATAGCCGACGTGGTTGAATTCGGTTTGGAAGACATCAACAAGATTCACGCGCAAGGTCTCCTGTTGGAAAAGGCTCCGCCAGAGGCCGCCGCATATCCGGCAAACTTAAAGGGGGCATTCTGGACCGCCAACAATCTGATCTTTTTCGTCGGCGCTTGGAATACGGACAAAGTCAAAAAAGAAGAGGAACCGAAAGCGTTGGACGATTTCGGCGATCCCCGCTGGAAAGGGCGCCTGATCGCTGAACCACGGGACTATGAGATTCTGATCGGTCTGACGCATAAGCATAAGAGCTTGGAAAAGGCCCGGGCCGTGCTTGCCAAGATAGCCGCCAATAACGTCGAATTCCATAAGGGACATTCGCAGCTCGCGGAGTTTATCGTTGCGGGACAAGCGGCGGCCTGTTTTACCTGCTACTCCCATCATTATCCCTCCCGTAAGAAAAGGGGCGCGCCTGTGGATTACATGCTATCGGAAGGCGCGGCAGGAATCATCGCCGTCGCCGTTATGAAAAGTGCGCCCCATCCGAATACGGCATGGCTGTTCAATCGTTGGGCGGCCTCCGAGGAAGGGCAGACAGTTTATGCGAAGGGCGGCAGAACCCCGGCGCTCCCGAAAGTGGAACCCACGGAGCCGATTCGACCGAAAGTCATCTATGCAGTCGGTGTGGAAGACCTGAAGCAGTATGCCAAGTATGAAAAGATCTGGAAGGAGGTATTCAAGCTGCGCTAAGCGCTAACAGAGCGGCAGATGTCAAAGCGAGTCAATCCTCTGCTAACAAAGGAGCCATTATGCTGACGGTCATGCGAAGAGCTTCTATCCATGTCTCAGGTTTCCTCCTAAGTGGACTGCTCTTGATCTTGCCTTTGCCGGCAGGCGCCCAAACGCTGGACGAGATTTACAAGCAAGCCTTGAAGGAAGGAGGGACACTCAACTTTTACGGAACCTTGGCGCAAATCAACGCAGAGAAGATTCTTCCTGTCTTCGAAAAACGTTTTCCCGGGATCAAGGTGAATCACGTTGACGCCACCGCCGACAAGCTTGCCGCTCGAGCTATTACCGAAGCCCGCGGTGGCAGAGTCTTGGCCGATATCTTTCAGATGTCTTTGGAAAACGTGTTACAAGTTCACGAGCAGAAGCTGGTTCTCGACAAGCTGCCGCCCGAAGCGGCGGCTTATCCCGCGAATTTAAAGGGCTCATTTTGGCTGGCCGCTGATTTGATCTTTATCACGGCGGCATGGAACAAGAACTTGGTCAAACCGGCAGATGAGCCAAAGCAGTTCGACGATTTCGCCGATCCGAAATGGAAGGGCAAGCTCACCGCGGAGCCCAGAGACGTAGAGCTTTTGATGGGTCTCGCCAGACACAAATACAAGAACGATGAGAAGGCCATCGCGCTTCTAAAAAAGATTGCCGCCAACAACGTGGAATTCCACAAAGGTCATTCCGAGCTTGCGGAGTTTCTGGTCGCCGGGCAGGCGGCGGCTTGTTTTACTTGTTATGCGCATCATTATCCGCCCCGCATCAAGAAGGGAGCACCTCTCGGTTACATGCTCACGGAAGGAGTGGCGACGATCAACGCAACCGCGCTGGCAAAGGACGCGCCCCACCCGAACACGGCATGGCTCTTCGCCCGCTGGTCCGCTAGTGAAGAGGGAATGAAGGTTTATGCCGAGGGAGGCCGCAGCCCGCCTCATCCCAAGGTAGAACCCAAAGAAAAGATCCGTCCGGCGAAAATCTATCCGATTGGGACCGAGGAAATAAAGGAATGGCGGAAATACGAGAAAATCTGGAAAAGCATCTTTCAGCTCAGGTAGGGCTGGTTGATTAAGCAAACTACGTGCTGTAACTAAATTCGATTGGTTCTGCACAATATAATAAAATTCTCTCTTCAGGAGGTTTTTGGATGATTCGGATTCGCCGTCTTTCTTTGGCAGCAAGCGCATTTCTCGCTTTCACCGTTGCTATTGCTCTACCGCTACTATCGCAGGGACAAAGTCTTGATGATGTCCATAAGGCGGCGTTGAAGGAAGGCGGCACGCTTAATTTTTATGGAACGCTGGCTCAAATCAATGCAGAAAAGATCCTCCCTCTCTTTGAGAAGCGCTTTCCCGGTATTAAAGTGAACCACATCGACGCGACCTCAGACAAGCTTGTGGCCCGAGCGGTCAGCGAAGCCCGGGGTGGTAAGACGCTGGGCGATGTCTTTCAGGTTCCGCTTGAAAATGTGACGCAGCTTTTCGATCAGGGACTGCTGCTTGAAACAAAGTTGCCGGAAGCGGCAGAGTATCCGGAGGGGCTGAAAGGGAGCTTTTGGATTTCCTCGGATCTTCAGTTCTTCGTCGCCGCCTGGAACACGACCTTGGTCAAAAAGGAGGAAGAGCCCAAGTCGTTCGACGATTTCGTGCATCCCCGCTGGAAGAACCGGCTTATCGCGGAGCCACGGGACCTGGAGATGCTACTGGCCTTCGCCAAGTACAAATTCAAGAGCGATGAGAAGGCCATCGAGTTATGGAAAAAGATCGCGGCGAACAATGTGGAATTTCACAAGGGCCATTCTCAGTTGGCCGAGTTATTAGTGGCCGGACAAGCCGCTGCTTGTTTGACCTGTTACTCGCACCATTATCCAAGCCGCATGAGAAAGGGCGCGCCGCTGAACTACATGCTGAGCGAGGGGGTCGCGTCGATTAACGCCACGGCGGTGTTTAAGAACGCTCCCCATCCTAACACAGCGCTGCTGTTCGCCCGCTGGGTTGCGAGCCAGGAGGGGCAAAAGGTCATGGCGGAAGGCGGCAGGACTCCCGCTCACCCCAAGGTCGAGCCTAAGGACAAAACGCGGACAGAAAAGATCTACGCCATTAGCGCAGCCGATCTGAAGGAGTTTCCAAAGTATGAAAAGATCTGGAAGCAGATATTCAAGCTCCGTTAATTCTTTGGATCTCGGCTGGATGTAAACACGAGGCGGTGATCTATGAGCACAGTCGCTTTGCCAAGAACCGAGAGGACGGCTTTTCCGCGCTTGCGAGATCCGGCACTATTGGTCCCCTTGGTGGGAACCGGCGTGCTCATCTACCTCGCGATATTGCCCCTGTTCATGCTTCTCAAAGGAAGCTTCGAGATGGAAGTCGCCCCGAGGGAATTTGTTCTGACCCTGCAAAACTATCAAAAGGCTTACGCCAGTGAGTATACGTATTCTACTTTTGTAAACTCTCTCATCTTTGCCTCGGGATCGGCCAGCTTGACGTTTCTGCTGGGAACGATTCTGGCGTGGCTCACGGAGAGGACGAATACACCGCTACGCGGTCTTTTCGTGCCGATCGCGGTCGTTCCGCTGATCCTGCCGGGCGTGCTGGAATCGATCGCCTGGATCTTCCTCCTAAGCCCCAAGTTTGGCTACGTCAACGTTGCTCTGATGTATCTCTTTGGTATGCAGTCGCCTCCGTTCAACGTTTTTTCACTTCCGGGAATGATCTGGGTTCACTCGGTTGGACAGGTGCCGCTCGCGTTCCTGATGATGGTGGCGGCGTTCAAGTCGATGGATCCTTCGCTGGAAGAGTCGGCAATGATGTCAGGGGCGAATACGGGGCAGACGCTGCGCCGCGTGACTTTGCGCTTGCTGATGCCGACGACCGCTTCCGTGCTTTTGATTCTGTTCGTTCGTACTCTGGAGTCCTTCGAGACGCCGGCGCTCGTCGGAATTCCGGCGCGAATTTACGTCTACACCAGTGAGATTTATCTCGCTTTCAACGAGTACCCGCCCGACTATGGGCGGGGAGCCGCCCTCGCCGTGGGATTACTTCTGCTGAGCGCCTTGGGAGTCTGGCTGTACACGAGATCGACGAAAGAGAGCAAGAAATTTCAGACCGTCACAGGCAAAGCCTTCAGGCCGCGTCAGTTCGATCTCGGGCCGTGGAAGTGGGTCGGCTTCAGCTTTCTGATGGCGTATTTCATCTTGGTCGTGCTTCTCCCGTTCCTCGTCTTATTCTGGGCGTCTTTCCTGCCCTTCTTCGCCACTCCTAGCTGGGACGCCGTCCAGAAATTGAGTTTGGATAACTATCGCTACCTCCTAGGATTCAGGCCCTTTTGGGACGCCATGCAAAATAGCATCCTTCTCGCGACTTTGACGGCTACGGTTGCAATGATGCTGACGTCCCTGATTGCCTGGATTGTCTACAAGAGCCGCCTTCCGGGATCATGGCTACTAGATTTCTTGGCCTTCATACCCATCACTGTTCCGGGCATTGTTATGGGGATGGCGTTAATCCTCCTTTACGTTGCCTTCCCCTTACCGATCTACGGCACAATTTGGTTATTGCTGATCGCATACGTGACGCGTTATATCCCCTATGGCATGCGCTCGGCCTCGGGCTCGATTCTGCAGATTCATAGCGAATTGGAAGAGGCGGCCTCCGCGTCAGGCGCGTCGTGGTGGGAGACCTTCAAGCGCGTGACTTTGCCGCTTCTCAGGCCGGGAATTGCCGCCGGCTGGATTTACATCTGCATCGTTTCCTTTCGCGAATTTTCGACTTCAGTGTTGCTGGCAACCGGTGAAAGTCGCGTGCTATCCATCCTGCTGTTTACAATGTTCGAGCAAGGGCAGGTGACGATTGTCGCCGCCATCGGGATTTTGATGATCGTTGTCTTGCTGGCCATTGTCGGGGTCTTCTATAAGGTTTCCGGTAGGGTAGGTATTCAAACCTAGCATTCTGGTGAAAGAAGGTTGTTTACAGGTTGCTCAAAAGGATCTCAGAGGCGAGGCGCGCAAAAAATCGAGGAGCGGAGGCGTACTTGAGCAGTACGTTGGAGCGAGGCGATTGAGCGCAACGAAGCATATGAGTCTTTTTCAGCAACCTGTTAGGGGAAGCGGTTTGTGATCGAGGTTAAATCGCTAGTAAAGATCTACGCCGACGGCAAGAATATCGGCGTTACAGCCGTCAACGAGATTTCTTTTACGGTTGAAGACGGGCGTTTTTATACGCTCTTGGGACCTTCGGGTTGCGGCAAGACAACCACGCTGCGATGCGTCGCCGGATTGGAGAAGGCGAACGGCGGGGAAATCGTTGTCGCGGGGCATAAGGTTTATTCAGGCTCGGATGGGACGTTTGTTCCGGCTTATCGCCGGCCCATCGGAATGGTTTTCCAGAGCTATGCGATTTGGCCGCACATGACGGTGTTTGAAAACGTTGCTTTTCCCCTGCGTGTCGGCAAGCAGCGCTTTAGCAATGATGACATTCGTAAGAAAGTGCGAAATGCGCTCGAACAGGTTGAATTACCCACCTTCGAAGAGCGCATGGCCACTCAGCTCTCCGGGGGACAACAGCAGCGGCTCGCCTTAGCACGGGCGCTGGTCCGCGAACCTCAGGTGCTCCTGTTGGATGAGCCCCTCAGTAATCTGGATGCAAAGCTGCGCGAGCGCATGCGCGTTGAATTGCGTGAACTACAGCGGCGGCTGCAAATCACGACCTTGTATGTCACCCACGATCAAATCGAAGCATTGTCTATGTCCAATGTGATCGCGGTCATGAATTCCGGGGTCATCGTTCAGGAAGGGGCTCCACGAGACATCTACTTGCAGCCTAAAAGCCAGTTTGTTGCACAATTCATCGGCTCCACGAATCAAATCAGCGGGCAAGTGGCCAAACTTGGTGGCGACGGGACAGGCGTGATCAAAACCGATGAGGGGGAAATTTGTTCGGCGTTGCTGCAGGATCTGAATACTGACGCCAAGGTCGTAGTGGTGGTGCGCCCGGAGAGCATTGTTCTCCATCAACAAAAACCCACACAAGGGGTTAACGTTCTCGAGGGTAAAATCGGCGCTGCCATGTTCTTGGGCGAGTATATGGAATGCACCGTCGAACTGGAGAAAAATGTTTTACAGACCCACCAGCGCCATTCCCTTCAGCTGCGGAGAGGGGACCCCGTTTGGGTGGAGCTGCCACCTGGCGACTGTATGGCCCTCCCCGCCGAGTAGCATGACCGGCACGAATCACGCCTTAACCACGCCCTATATGTAATCCGTCACCGGTCGGCAAAGATCTGCAAGAACTTCACGCGCAAGGGAAACGCACTGAACCCCTAGGCGGCTGAATATCCAACCGTGCGTTCGTCTCACCCGATTCGGGCCTAGCGACTTTGATCGTGACCGATTTCGTGGCAAGCTTAGGGCAGAGATTGCCGAAATGCGTTAACAGAGAAATATTCATGATCGATGAGGCTCATCCTTGACTATGAAAGTTGGACCGAAGGGCGAGGTTGGAGGCCGCAGACGTAGAGCCGTAGAAGTTTTGTCAGGCCCGGACCGGTGGAATAACCAGTGAACGGGACAGGGTGGCCATTGAGGCAGAGATGTATCGGTTGCGGCCGGAAGCCTTGCCCGAGGTCCACTTTCGCGGGAGACACAATGAAAACTTATCGTCCTGTTTTCGGTATCGCCATCTTGATGATCAGCTTGGCTCTCACGGCTCAGACTGATGCCCAAGAGAAAATCAAAATCGAATACAGTTCCGTAGATGCCAGCAATGCGGTTTGGTACACGGCACAGGACCTTGGGTTTTTTAAGAAAAATGGGCTGGATAGTCAGCTCATCTTTATTCCGAGCACGACAACCGCTGTTTCGAGCATAATCGCCGGTGATATTCCGGTGGGTAACGCATCGGGAGGAGGAGTCGCCAATGCGGCGGTGGGCGGCGCGAGTTTGGTGATGGTCGGGTGTGCTCTCAATACGCTGCCCTATGAGCTGGTTGTGCAACAATCGATCAAATCGCCGGAGGATCTTAAGGGGAAGAGCATTGGGATCAGCCGGGTGGGGAGTGCATCGGACGTGGCGGCCCGCGCCTTGATCAAGGGACTGGGGCTGGAACCGGTCAAAGACGTGCCGATCCTCCAAGTCGGGGGTGCGCCCGAGAGGGCAAGCGCCTTTCGCGGCGGAAGGATCGCTGGTTTTCCCTCTCCTCCCGGCATTATTCAATTGGCCCAAGGAATGCCGCACCGGGTGTTGATTAGCACCGCGGACTTCCAAAAGCGTTTCGAATTTCCTTATATTTGTGCGACGACGACCAAGCCCTACTTGTCCGCCCATAGAGATACTGTAAAACGCGTACTGATGGCCTTGATCGAGTCCACCCACTATTTCAAAACCCATAAGGAGGAAAGCAAAAAAATCATCGGTAAGTACAGCAGGCAAAGCAATCCAGCTTATCTCGAAGATTCGTATACCGCCGTGGCAAAACTGTACGATCGGGTCCCGCTGGTCACGCGCGAGGGAACGGAAGTTCAAATCAAAGAAGCGGTGGCGCGAAAGACCAATGCGACGTTGCGGTACGAAGATATTGCCGACGACAGCATCGTGCGCGAGCTCGAAAAAAGTGGCTTCATCGATAAGGTCTATAAATAAGCCAACGGGCGGTTCCCAACGAGAATGATCGTCGCCGTCGTTCTGGCCGCGGGTGAGTCCAGTCGTATGGGTCAACCCAAGGCGTTGCTTCCCATCGAAGGCATTCGCTTCATTGAAAAAATCGTCAACTCCCTAGAATCGACCCGGGTCGGAAAGATAGTCGTTGTTCTGGGACACAACGCGGAGGAGATGCGGCTCAAGATAGCCGACCTGCCGGTTGAGCCCGTAATCAACCGCGATTACAAACAGGGACAGCTGTCATCCTTGCTCGCGGCAATTCGGAGTGTCGTGTCGAGTGGTTACGCAAACGACGTGGATGGGGTTTTGGTTCATTTGGTCGACCACCCCTACATCAGCCCTGACTTGGTCAACTTGATGATCGAGCGCTTCTATCGAACTAAAAAACTCATCGTCGTGCCCCGCTATCGAGAGCGGCGGGGGCATCCCGTCATTTTTTCCAAGGCGCTTTTTGCGGAGCTTTTGGCCACACCGTTGGACCAAGGCGCCAAGGCCGTCGTGCGTGCGCATAGCAGCGACACGCTGGAAATCGTCACGGACGATGAAGGAGTGACCATCGATATCGATACCCCCGAGGAATATCGACGGCACGTTGAAGGAGATTAAATGTCCAAGCTCAAGCTGACACTCGCCTGCGGCGATTACGATTTCTTGCGGCCGCTCTTTGATGGCACAGTGACGCCGCCGGGGGTCGACTTGAACGTGCTGACCATGCCCTCACCCGAACGGCACGGCAGGATGTTGCGCCATGGAGAATTCGACGTCTGCGAGCTATCGTTGGTGGGCTATCTGGTGGCCCGGGACCGAGGCTGCGATTACACCGCTATCCCGGTATTCCCCCATCGGCGCTTCCGCCACTCCTATATGGTCAAGAGAACGGGTTGCGGCATAGACAAACCATCGGACCTTAACGGCAAGCGGGTGGCGTTGGATACTTTGCAGAATTCGGCCGGGCTGTGGATGCGCGGCATACTGCAGGATTATTACGGGGTCGATCTCAAGACCATCGAATGGTGGTGTCAGGAAGAAGAGGATATCCCGTTTGAACCGGCGAGATGGATGAAAGTCAAACGGGTACCGGAAGGACAGAATGTCGATCAGATGCTTCTCGACGGTGAGCTCGAAGCCGCGCTTTATCCGGAGGTGTTGCCCTCGATCAGAAACGGCTCGCCTAAAGTGGGCCTGCTGTTTCCCGATCCGAAAGCGGCCGAGATCGATTACTACAAGAAAAGCGGCATCTTTCCGATCATGCACACGGTAGTGGTGAAGAATCACATCCTGGAGAAAGATCCCTGGGTGGCGATAAGCTTGGTTCAGGGATTTCAGCGTGCAAAGGAACTCTGTTATGAGCGAATGAGAGACCCACGCAGTTTCGCGCTCGTCTGGGTGCAGGATCTCATGCGTGAACAAAAAGAGATTTTCGGCGCTGATCCATGGCTCTATAACCTCGAGGACAATCGCAAGGCTTTGGAAGCCGCGGTGCGCTATGAATACGAACAGGGCATGATCAAAAAAAAACCCGAAGTCGAAGAACTATTTTTCCCGCCGAGTCTGCAGCGCCTCCAGCATTATGTCTAGGGGCGTCGGTTGGGAAAATTGAACTGTTCGGCCGTGGCGCCTTCGAGGCCCGCCCGTACCAACTCCGTTATATTCAAACTCGATTCCGCCTCCTCTGTTTCCCGAACATTCGCCTTCGTGGCAGGATGCTTGGGCACAAAAAGCTGACAGCAGTCTTGATCCGGTATGGACGAAATGTCGAACGTGCCGATGCGCCGCGCCTGATCTATAATTTCCTGCTTGTCCATGCCGACCAACGGACGCAAAATCGGCACTGTCGCCGCCTGCTGAATGACGGCCATATTATCCAGTGTCTGCGAAGCGACCTGAGCCAGGCTTTCTCCGGTG
>DASQUN010000787.1:0-2913 GCA_035641275.1 Candidatus Udaeobacter sp.
GCAAATCACCTCGGCTCTACCGATTGCCAAGATGGTGGGCTCCAACCGCACCGTTCTCGGTAACGGCATCGTTCACGTGGTGGGCGACGCCAAGGTCTCTCCGGAGCAAGAAAAAGAAGTTCGCAGGCGGCTGGTGCAAAAAGCCCTGGAGGCGTTGCGGTCGGGCGGGAAGCAGGCGTGAGCCGTTGTCGTCGAACTTTGGTCGCTTGACCGCAAAATCAAGCGATAACACGCTATTGAAAACCTCCATGCCGGTGCCATCAGGTGCAAAACTCTTCGTCGAATGTCTCGAAGCACTGGGACGCTCCGAAGAAAGTCAAAAGCGGGAACCCACTCTCGTTGAGATCATCGGCATCAACGACCTCAAAGAATGTATCCCGGACCGCTGTTTCCAGATCCAGACAAATTGCAATCCGGACTAATTTTTCTATCGGAGTGCAACCACAGCCTCATGGAACTGTTTAAAGCTACGTTGTGGATCTATAAGAGCGCGTGTGTAAAAACGATCCAGCTTCTTGGCAAGAATTGGGCGATTATTTTCGCGCCGTTTGCTTATAGCGTCATCCTGTCCCTTGCGGCGCTGTTACTGGGGCCTTTTTGGCTGATCGGCGGCGTGCTGTTATGGATCGTGACGGCGGCCTGTGCGAGTTCCGGGCTCTATCTTATCGAGAACGTTATTCGGACAGGCAGGGGGACGATTAATGACTTCAAAAATGGTTTTATCGTTTACCTCGGGGAGATCCTGACGGTCGGATTTATTCTGTGGATTCCCATGATGTTGCTCTCACAGGTGGCGCGTACGCAGGAAGGCGCACTGTTGGTGCTGGGAATCAAGATTCTTTTGTACGTCATATTGAACGCGGTGCCCGAGCTGATTTATCAAAGCCGGTTATCGGGGCTGGCTCTGTTGTCGGGCAGCTATCAATTCATTGTCGAGAACTGGGTCGAATGGTTACTTCCGAATCTGTTGATTGCTGCCGCCGGCTATTTGCTGGCGGGGTTATTGTTCGGTTTGACCCTCTGGATGCCTTACTTCGTGCAGTTTTTTATTGCCACCGCAGCGTTCGGCCTTTTTCTGACGTTTTTGATGCTGTTTCGCGGCGTGCTTTTCGGCGAGCTCAACGGTACGACGCGACGCAGCAGGCTTTACCGCTACAGAGCGAATGCATCGCAGTGATGCCAAAGGCGACGAGTGGAAGGCGTTAGTCTAGCGAGGTCGAAACAAGACTCAGGCCCCCGAGTGTGGTCTGGAGTCTGGGGTCTCGCATCTGGGGTCAACACCAGACTCCAAACTCAAGACTCCAGACGTTTTGCCGTTAGTCTAGCGTGTGTCCCACAAGTTCTTCGAAAAACTCAGCGCATGAAGTCGATTAAATCCCCTTTTGATTCCCCCTTTTCAAAGGGGGGAATTTATCCGGCCGCTATTAACCCCTCTTTAGAAAAGAGGGGAAGGGGAGATTTGTGATCGCAATGACGCGGCAATTGTGCCGCGCACTTCTGGGGCAGGACGCTAGCGGGTCCGGTTATACTCGTAGTCTTCGCGCTCGGTTTTACCCACCCGCAGCTCCGGCAGCAGGGGCGGACGGGTGTTGTTCAACTGTGCATGCACCGCCAAAGCTGCCTGATCGGTCCAGCATTCCAGCAAGGTCAGCTTGTCAGGGTTGACGACGCTCTGGAAAACCTCGAACTGTTCGCAGCCGGGCTCTTGCATCACCTCTGCGCAGCGCGCGCGATACGCCTGCGCCAGCTCGCTACCTTTTCCCGGAGCCGCGCCGATCGTCACAATAAGCCGGAGTGCCATGTTGTCACCTCTCTCCTTTAATTACACGAAGCGTTAGAGTTTCAGGCTCGTTGTAGCAATCACGTCCTCGTCCTGTCAACGAAGTGAACACCGTAACGTCTCTAGGTAAAGTGCCAGGAGCTCGGCCGTTTCTATAGTCAAATTAGATTGCTGGGTTTAATGCCAGACAAGCGCTAGCGATCCGAGTTGCTCACCTGAAATGGTTCACCGCGGCGAATCCTCCAGCGTGCGGCTATTCGCTGAGCGACGGTCAGCTTCCCGCCCACGCAATCGCGCAGCTCAGTTGGCTCCTCTATGACCTGCAGCACCGCGATGTCAGCCTCGCGTCCAACTTCCAGATTGCCCAAGCGATCCTGCCACCCGATAGCGCGGGCCGGCCGGGTTGTGCAGGCGGCGATTACCTGATCCAGATTCAATCCCAGAGCAAGAAATTTTGTCATGGTCGTCGGTAGGTCGACTACCGGATTGTCCGGGCCCATGCGGCCGTGAAGATCGGAGCTGATGATGTCGGGCCATAGTCCATCGTTTATGGCTCTGCGCACGAGGTTGAAATCAAAGTGGCCGCCGGCATGGCCAACATCGAAAATTACGCCGCGCTCGTGCGCTTTGCGGACGGCCTCCCGCAGGCGGCCCGACTCGTCGAGAATGGAAGGCTGTTGCGGCGTATAGCAGTGAGTCACCACGTCTCCCGACCGCAACGTATCGACGATCTCTTCCATTGAGATGCCGGTATTGCCGATGTGGACCATCACCGGCGCTCGGCAAGCATCGGCGGCTGCAACTGCCATGCGCAATGCTTCCCGGCCGTTTTCGCCCACGGCTTTCCTGTGCAGTCGAATCTTGATGCCGACGCCGACATGAGGAGATTCTTTGACGCTTTGCGCGGCGCCTTCCGGATCGGCGAACTGCAAATTTTGCAACTCCCCCGGATCGTTCAAGACGCCATGCTGCGCGAGCGCGACAAATGCCAGCATGCGCGTCCGCGATTGTTCGTGGATGAGTTTCTTGAAGCCGAGGAAATTGACGGGGCCGGCAGAACCTGCGTCGATCGCGGTCGTAACTCCACTGGCAAGACAGATCGGATCGGCATCAAAGCCATATGGGTTCACGCC
>DASQUN010000788.1:0-6593 GCA_035641275.1 Candidatus Udaeobacter sp.
CCTTTGTCACTCGCGACCGGGTTTTCCGTCACCCGTCGTTCGACGCAATTCTCTCCGGCATCACCATCCAAAGAGTGCTCCAGTTTGCTCAGCGGTTGGTAGATCAAGGCGAGCTACGAGAAATTCGACTTGTCGATGTTCCGGTGAGTGAGGGTCGAAACGCGGTGGAGATGATGCTGATCGGGAGCTCCATCAAGATCGCACCGGTCGTCCAATGGGACGGCCATCCGATCGGCGATGGCAAGCCCGGCCCGATTTCCAAAAAGCTACTCCAACTCTGGGAAGAGGATACGCTCTCGGCGACCGACCAGCTTATACCCGTTCCTTATCCGCAATCGTGACTGCATTGGCCGTTTACTTACGGCTGGGATCGTATCCCAGGACCGGCGCGAGCCAGCGCTCCACTTCTCCAACCGTCATGCCCTTTCTTTTCGCGTAAGACTCGACTTGATCTCTACCGATCGCGCTCACCGCGAAATATTGGGATTCCTTGTGCGCGAAGTAAAGACCACAAACTGAGGCGGCCGGAAACATCGCATAGCTTTCGGTCAGGGTAATTCCCGTCGCCTCCATGACCTCGAGCAGTTTGAAAAGAATCGGCTTCTCTGTGTGATCGGGGCACGCCGGGTAACCCGGCGCCGGTCGGATGCCCTGGTACTTCTCGGCAAGCAAATCCTCCGGCGTCAGTTTTTCATCCTTCCCGTAACCCCAATCCAAGCGCGCCCGCTGATGAAGGTATTCGGCGAAAGCTTCCGCCAGCCGATCCGCCAGCGCCTTCGTCATAATGGAGTTGTACTGATCGTTCTCGTTCTCGAACTTTTCGGCCAGCTCTTGAGCGCCGTGGCCCGTGGTCACGGCGAAGGCGCCGATGTAGTCGACTAAGCCACTGTCGCTCGGCGCAATAAAATCCGCGAGGGCCATTTGCGGCTTACCTCTTTGGCTTTCCTTCTGCTGGCGCAATGTATGGAAACGCGTTAGCTCGCTCGTTCGCGCAGCGTCGCCATAGATGACGATGTCATCTCCATCACTATTCGCCGGATAAAAGCCGTATACGGCCTGAGCCTTGAGCAGCTTCTTCTGAACGATCTCCTGCAGTAGCTCCTTTGCGTTGGCAAACAACTCTTGCGCCGCCGGCCCGCGGACGGAATCGTCGAGAAGATCCGGGTAGCGACCCCGCATTTCCCACGTGTGAAAGAACGGCGACCAGTCGATATAGGGCACAAGCCCGGCGAGTGGAAAGTCCGCCAACACTCTGCGGCCAATGAACTCGGGAACACAGATGTGGCTCTGATCCCAAATCGTATGCAGTTTGCGCCGCTCGGCCTCTTCATACGTGAGCAGCGGCGCTGTGATTCGGTTCTCGAATTGCTCGCGCATTTCCCGCTGTTCAGCGCGATTCCGCTCATCCAGCGCTTTCCGCGTATCGGGTTTGCTTAACGAGCCAACGACTGGCACGGCGCGGGATGCATCGATGACGTGAATTGTTTCATGCCCATAGGCGGGCGCAATCTTCACAGCTGTATGGCGCTTGCTGGTGGTGGCGCCGCCGATCAAAAGCGGAAGCTTGAGGCCGCGCCTCTCCATCTCGCCGGCGACGTGAACCATCTCATCCAGCGAGGGCGTGATCAGTCCGCTGAGGCCGATAATGTCGGCTTCTTCTTGGATCGCGGTTTGAATGATTCTATCCGCGGGCACCATGACGCCAAGGTCGATGACTTCATAGTTATTGCAACTGAGCACGACGCCGACGATGTTTTTGCCGATGTCGTGGACGTCCCCTTTGACTGTGGCAAATACGAGTTTGGTGCGCCGCCCGTTGTCCTTCGCCGCTTTCTTTTCCGCTTCCAGAAAAGGCGTGAGATAGGCCACGGCCTTCTTCATGACGCGGGCGCTCTTCACCACCTGTGGCAAGAACATCTTGCCCGATCCGAACAGATCGCCGACGACATTCATGCCGGCCATCAGCGGCCCTTCAATCACGGCCAGGGGCTTGCCATATCGCCCCATCGCTTCTTCGACGTCTTGATCGATGAAATCGGTGATCCCCTTTACCAGCGCGTGCGACAAACGCTCTTCGACGGCGCCAGTACGCCAGCCGTCGTCTTTCGCGACTGCTTTATCGGTTTTCTTGACCGTTTCGGCAAACCAGACGAGCCGCTCCGTGGCGTCAGGCCGACGATTAAGCAGCACGTCTTCCACGAGTTCGAGCAAATCCTTGGGAATTTCTTCATAGACAGCCAGCATGCCCGGGTTGACGATGCCCATATCCATGCCGGCCTTGATGGCGTGGTACAAAAACGCCGAGTGCATGGCTTCGCGCACAGGATTGTTGCCACGAAACGAAAATGAAATGTTGCTGACGCCGCCGCTGACTTTGGCTAGCGGCAGGTTCTGCTTGATCCAACGCGTCGCTTCGATGAAGTTGACGGCATAGTTGTTGTGCTCTTCGATACCCGTGCCGACGGTGAGGATGTTCGGATCGAAAATAATTTCCTGAGGCGGAAAGCCGATTTGCTCCGTCAAAATCTTGTACGCTCGCGCGCAGACCTCGATCTTTCGCTCAACCGTGTCGGCCTGGCCCCGCTCATCGAAAGCCATCACTATGACCGCCGCACCGTAGCGGCGGACCAGCCGGGCTTGAGCGATAAATTTTTCCTCGCCTTCCTTGAGGCTGATGGAGTTGACGATTCCCTTGCCTTGCAAGCACTTCAGTCCGGCTTCTATGACTTCCCATCTCGAACTGTCGACCATCACCGGGACCCGGGCTATATCCGACTCGCCAGCGATCATCCGAAGAAACTTCTCGATGGCTTCTTTTGAATCGAGCATCCCTTCGTCCATGTTGACGTCGATGATCTGCGCGCCGCCCTCGACTTGTTGACGCGCCACGCTCACAGCCTTTTCGTAATCATCGGCGAGAATGAGCTTGGCGAACACGGGAGAACCTGTCACATTGGTTCGTTCGCCGATGTTCACAAAGTTGGATTCTGGCCGCACGGTAACGCTTTCCAGCCCGCTCAAGCGCAGAAGCGGCTCCATCGAAGGAGGCACTCTCGGAGGTTGTCCTTTCACCGCCGCTGCAATCATGGCGATATGCTCGGGCGTGGTTCCGCAACAACCCCCGACGATATTGAGCCACCCATTCTCCGCCCATTCACGCAACTGGGGCGCCAGAGTTTCAGGAGTTTCCGGAAAACCAGTCGGTAGCAGCGGATCGGGCAGCCCGGCATTGGGATGGCTGCTGACGTATATCGGGACGATCCGTGACAGCTCCTCGATCAGCGGCCGCATCTCTTTGGGGCCCAAGGCGCAATTCATCCCAATGCTCACCAGTGGGACGTGCGAAATCGAGTTCCAGAAGGCTTCGACCGTCTGTCCGGTCACGCCGCGGTTGCTCCCGGGTTGAATAAAGGTAACCGACGCCATCAGCGGGATCTGGATTTGACGTTCGTCGAGCAGCGTTGCGATCGCAAAGAAGGCCGCCTTGGCATTGAGGGTGTCGAAGATCGTTTCGACGAGCAAGATGTCCGCTCCCCCATCGATCAATCCGCGCGCCTGATCATAATACGCTTTGACCAGTTCATCGTATGTCACGCCGCGCGTCGCCGCGCTGTTCACATCGGTCGAAATCGAGCAGGTCCGATTGGTGGGACCGATGGCTCCGGCGACGAAGCGTGGGCGAGAGGAATCCTTCGCCACAACCAACTCTACCGCCTCCTTGGCGGCCCTGGCCCCGGCGACATTCATGTCGTAGACATCAGGCTCTAATCTATAATCAGCCATGGAGACGGAAGTTGAATTGAACGTATTCGTCTCGATGATATCCGCTCCGGCTTCCAGGTACTGAACGTGGATGTTGGTGATCAACTCGGGCTGCGTCAGGCACAGCACATCGTTGCAGCCTTTCAGATCATGTGAATGGCCGGCGAAGCGATCGCCTCGGAATGCTTTTTCGTCGAGCTTGTGCCACTGAATCATCGTCCCCATGGCGCCGTCGAGGACGAGAATTCTCTCCGCCAACAGTCTTCGCAAGATTTTTCCAGTTTCGGTCATTCGTTTGCATTCCTATTCCGATTCCTTGCTGCCTCTCCACGCAAGCAACCGCGGGCGACAAAAATTTCCACCGGTCGATTGCCGTTGCGGGCCATCTTGTCACCGGCATAGGAGCCCGTAAGATCGTAGTCTACGCTTTTAGCTCCCGCCTTGTGAAACCATTGTTCAAGGGAACTTCGGTCGAATCCGAGCCAACGATGCGCCATCTGTTCGCGCATCCACTGCTGATTGTGTTGCACGAGGTCGACCAGAATGACGGCGCCGCCGGGGCGGGTGATGCGGCAGAGCTCGGCGATAGCGCGTTCGGGATCCGACAGAAAATGAAGCACCATCACGCAAAAGCTAGCATCGACACTGCGCGATTCCAGCGGCAGCTTCAGAGCATCGCCGCGGCGGAAGTCGACGTTGCGGAGCCGCCTCTCTTTAGTGAAATTTCTCGCCCGGCGTAACATTTCCTGCGAGAGATCCACGCCGATCACGGTCTGGGCGAATCGGGCCAGCTCAAATGTCAAAGTTCCAGTGCCGCAGCCGACGTCAGCTAAGACAAGGCTGCGGGGCAGCAGCTTTTCGATGGCGAGAGAAGTGACCCGATCGTCAAAGTAGCTCTTGCGAATGCGCTCCCAGTCACCTGCAACCGACTCGAAATAGCTTTGGGAGCGATGCAGCCGCCGTCGGCGGCACGCCTCCAAACGCGACTTATCGCCTTTCGTCTCCGGCAACTCGGCCAATCGCGCCTGCAACGACTTGAAAAGCTCGCCAGCCGGCTCAGGCATGTCGTGCCGGACGGAAAAATAAACGCTGGTTCCTTCTTTTCGGTCCTGGACAAATCCTGCCTCGCGAAGAATCGCCAGGTTACGCGACACCGACGACTGAAACGAGCCCACCACGTCTTGCACCTCTCCGACCGTGAGTTCGTCCTCGGAAACGGCCGCAAGAATTCGCAAGCGCAAAGGGTCAGCCAAGGCCTTTAGAGTTCGGACAAATTCCATAATCCAGGCACGGTACCATCACAATATATAGATATTTAGATGGTTCTGCAAGGTGCCAACCCTTCATGGGCAAGAGCTGGATTTAATGCGAAGGCTGGCAAGTTACCGCTGAAGCATAGGCAGGCGCACGCTCGGGAGACAACAGAGTGGTGCCGAGGTCAGGAAAAAACTTACGAGGCTTAGACTTTGGCCAAGCCAAGTGGAATGCTATAAAGTAAGTCTGCCTTGATTGACTGAACGTGACGCGAACTCTGGAATGTCTGGCCAAGACGAAACGTTCTTTTTTGCGTACGGAAGCCTTCGCAAACAGGCGACGCATCCGATGCATCGAGTCCTGGTACGACACGGGATTCATATTGGCCTAGGAGTGTTTCAAGGTCGTTTGTACAACGTCGGGACGCTATCCAGGATTGGTCGCGTCAACTTCAAAATCCGATCGCATCGTCGGCGAGGGCTACAAGCTCCAGCGACACAAAGAAACGTTTGAGATCCTCGACGACTACGAAGGCCGCTTATTTTCACGTCAACAGGCAACGATTTTGTTAGAGACGGGAGAAGTGATCACAGCGTGGCTTTATTTATACCGCGGTGCGGTCGAAGAAGACCGACGCATCCTGTCCGGGGACTACGTAACTTATATAAATCGTCCTAGCTGAGCTTCTGCGCAAAAGTACATCGTAATACGTCTCGGGTAATTCGATCCGTTCCAGATCTGCGCAGCCTGCGCTTCTCCGCCTGGTGAGCGAGGCTGATCTTAGAGCGATCGCCGAGATATCGGGTCGCGTCCACGGTCGAAACCGTGCTCGGCCGGAAATAGGGCGTTGCGCCCGTCTAAATCGCGCGGGCCAGAGTCAAGACGTGAATCTCTTTGGCGCCTCCCTGCTTCAACACGCGGCTACACTCGTTGACGGTTGCGCCGGAAGTATAAACATCGTCTACTAACAGGACCCCCTTGCCCTTCAACGCCGCAGACCGTAACGAAAATGCGCCGCGCACGTTTTTCCGTCGCTCTTCTTCCGAGAGTTGGGTTTGCGGCGATGTCTCTTTATGCCGAACGACGATAAACGGGTCCATCGGCAAGCCATACGCACGGCTCACTTGTCGCGCCAGTAAAACGGATTGGTTGAAGCCTCTCCAACGTAACCGCTTAGGATGGAGCGGGACAGGAATGATCAGGTCAACTTGCCGCTGGCTTAAGTACTCCTGACAGCCTTCGGCCATAAGCCTTCCCAGAGGCTTACCTAGGGAGACTTTACGTCCGTACTTGAATTTCTGCACCACTTGCCGCAGCGGGTCGTCGGCAATGTCCTCTCTCGGATAGCAGGCCCATGCCCGGGCCGAGGAAAACCGGGGAGTGCGCGTCAGGCAACCGCCACACCTATGATCGTCTCCGCTCGTATCCAAAAACGGCCGCCCACAAATAGTACACAACGGATGAGAGACAAGTCTAAGATCCGACCAGCAGGCGCTGCAGAAATACTCCGAATCCCGGCCGCCGATCCTGCCTCCGCAGGCGCGGCAGCACGGCGGGTAGAGCCAATCCACGAGCCG
>DASQUN010000789.1:0-4450 GCA_035641275.1 Candidatus Udaeobacter sp.
GCCGGGTCATCTGCCGCACGAAAAATCTCATCAAAAAGGGCGTCGTTTGGCCGCAAATCGGGTTAAAGAACTTTTCAGAATATTTTTTTCTTGCGAAGCTTCGATGACAACGATATTATTTGTTTGTTAAGAAAACATGACCGACCCCAAACTGCGCCCGACCATCAACTACCATGCGGATGCAAAATCTTTCTAGAGACACGACCCATGCGCTGCCCATGCGCCCGGTGTCCTTGTTAGTGCCGCGCGAACGAGTGACGATGTGGTGGTGGACCGGACTTTGCGCGGTTTCGATTCTGAATATAGCCTTATGGCTCGCGGCGGCCCGTCTAGACCTCCCCGAGAGCCATTACAGGTCCTGGCAAGTCGCACTCTCCGGTGTTTATGTGGCTGTGTGCGCTTTTCGTTCGCTGTTCCCAAGAGTGGATCTTGAGCGCCTCTGCCTCTGGGATACGCCCCTCTCGGCCATTTTCGTGGGGCGATTCGTAGCGACAGTCGCGGAAATGTGTTTTGCCATGCAGTGCGCTCTGCTGCTTTCCAGGCTTTCACAAATAACCGGCCTCGCCTATCTGGAAGCGCTCGCTCTGGGGATTGTTCCCGCCATTTTGCTGGCGCAGATTCTTTGCTGGTATGCGGTTGCCACGCTTAACCATCTGGGCCATGTGATGGAAGAACTCCTCTGGGTCTTGATGGTTACCCTTCTCGCCGTCGGTTTTGCCGGCTGCTGGCTCCATGCACAAGGAGTGTTGAAAATCGTTGCTGCCATCGGCATCGTTTGCTGCGCGGGGACCGCACTGCTTATTAGCTTCGTGGATGTTCCCATGTACGTGTCTCGCTGGTATCAGCACCGTCGCGCACAGCAGCGCTATCTGCCGCTCGTGCGTGGATTTTTCGATACACTCGCACGCCGGCACTCGACGCGCGCCTGGCACGTGTGGCGTCGTGAAGTACCCTGGATGACGCTTTACTTCAGCGTGGGTGTTTGGCTCAGTATCGGGATGACATTGTTAGAGTCGATGGTCCCATAGCTGCCCGTCGGGTTGGTCTTCCTGATCCGACCGTATTCCCAGTCACGCAATCTTCACGTTTCCGTAAATAGCACGTCATTTTAATTGGCTACTTTGGGCTTCAATGCAAGGCCAGAGGAGCCGCCTATGAGTCGTGCTCGGTTGATGCTCTCGGTCCAACGTGCCGTCGGCATCGAGATGTCGATTTGTTTGACGCTCAATCGGTTTTGCTATTCCACCAAGCTCAAAGAGCTTTTCGCCCTGATGAGTTGGCTCGGCGATGGCAAAGCTTGGTACTTTTTAATCGCATCGCTGCCGCTGTTCTACGGTTCCCGCGGGTTCCATACTTCGCTGCACATGGTCGAAGTAGGCATCCTCAACATCCTACTGTACAAGTTGATCAAAAGTTTGGCGGGTCGGTCGCGTCCGTGCGCGCTCGACAACAACATCCTACTCGGCGCAGCGCCGCTCGACCAGTACAGTTTTCCGTCAGGCCATACCATGCACGCGGTGGCCTTTTCGACCGTCGCGGTCGCCTACCATCCGGAGTTGGCGTGGCTGCTAGTGCCTTTTGCAAGTCTTATTGCTCTGTCGCGAATTGTTCTCGGCCTGCACTTTCCCAGTGACGTCTTCGTCGGCGCTGTCATCGGCGGCCTGACAGCCACTTTCATTCCAGGAGCGTAGACTATGAAAATTGCCATTGTCAGCGATGCGTGGTTACCGCAGATCAATGGGGTGGTCACGACGCTGCGCAAGACTGTCGAAGTGCTGCGGGAAAACGGCCATAGAGTCTTGATCGTCTCGCCGGAAGGGTTCAAAACGGTGCCGCTGCTGACCTATCCAAGCATCCGCCTGGCGGTCAATGCGCGCTCGGGCGTAACTTCGGCGTTGGACCGGTTTGTACCAGACGCGATTCACATCGCCACCGAAGGCCCGCTCGGTTATGCCGCGCGGCGCTATTGCCTCCAGCGCCAGCGGCGCTTCACCACCTCCTATCACACGCAGTTTCCCGATTACGTGCGCTTGCGCGCGCCCGTGCCGATTGCGTTCACCTCCGCCTTACTGCGCTGGTTTCATGCGCCGGCAGAGCGGACTATGGTATCGACTGAAACCCAACGTGAGGTTTTGCGCCGGCGCGGCTTCGGTCACCTTGTCATGTGGGAGCGAGGAGTTGACACCGCGCTTTTTCGGCCGCGCGACAAAAGTTTTCTTTGCGATCGCCGACCGGTCTTTCTTTATGCCGGACGCGTCGCCGTCGAAAAAAATATCGATGCTTTCATGACCATTGATGTTCCAGGAACAAAGTACGTAGTTGGCGATGGCCCCGATCTGGAGAGGTTGAAATCCGAATATCCCGAGGTGCGGTTTGTCGGCCTTAAACAAGGTGAAGAGCTCGCCCAATACATGGCTGCGGCTGACGTATTTGTCTTTCCGAGCCGCACGGATACTTTCGGCATAGTCATGCTGGAGGCAATGGCCTGCGGCGTGCCAGTGGCCGCCTATCCGGTCACGGGTCCCATAGATGTCGTTCAGCAGGGTATCACCGGCATCCTTTCAGAAAATCTTGCCGGAGCGGCGGTTGCCGCGCTGCAACTCGACGGTCAAAAGGCACGTGAATACGCCTTGCAGCGCACCTGGGAAAGAGCTGCGAAGCAGTTTTTCTGTAATCTGGCGGTTAACGCTACGGTTGCCGAACCGGCTACGACGCTCACCGGCAATCCTGCGATGGTGTCTGGCTAGAAGTAGCCGGTTCGTTATCCTCTCCCACGTCCCGTTCCCAGTAGGCGCCTATGGCGTAGTAGACAGTTTCTAGCAGCGGGAGCCAATACCAGTCATCATGCGGAAAGCGCATGATCAAGAAGAATCCCCAGATGGACAGCAGTGCGCCCGCATACTGTGGATGTTCAAACACTGAAAAAGGAAATTCGTGGCGCCATTCGACGTCGTATCCGAAGCGGTTACCGTAAAACACCCCGTTCTTACCGAGCAGAGAAAAGACGCTCCAGTTGAGTAATTGGCCAAGCGCCAGGAGCAAGACACCCGCGCCGGCAGGCCAACTGTACAGAGTCGTCGCAACCAGCTCGCCGGCGCCGAAGTAAAGGCACCAGCCCAAAAACACAGCGGCTTGGACGAGCTTGAAAGCAACGAACAGCGCTTTGAGCACATCGACCGGGCCGCCTAGCCGTTTGAGCCGCGACCGTTGACAGCAGCGGCGAAAAGCCTCCGGCTTGTACCAAATCCAGAGATAAGCGATCCGCTCGACACTGAGCAATGCCGCGGCGGCCAAGACAATCGAGAATGTCATAGCGAACAAATCTCCACGATAGTCACTCCACCTGAACTCCGCACGAAGCTGCAATGGAGGACCCGAGCCGCAATTCCCCCGGCGCAGGCCGGGGCCATGCACCGCTTCCGCCGCTCCCATCCACTGGAGCCAGCGCGCGACGATCCCGATCTGTCACGCGCGCACGCCGGGGCGTGGGAAATAGGCGACAATATCGGTCAGCGGATCGGTGATCAACTTTACAAACCAGATCATCGAGGTATAGAAACCATGCTTCCACATCAGGAAGACAACCCGGCCGCAGACGATCAACAAGGTCCACAGAAACCATTGCTGGGCAATGGTCGGAAGCAAAGCCGTTAGCGCATGCAAGCTCCAACTGCCCTCTCGCAACAGGTGGATGAGCGGAATCAAAACGTAACCGAGCACGATGAGCGTCTTGTTCCGGGTGTTGTAACCCAAGAGCAGTTTCTCCTTGTCGTGGCACGGCGGTTCCAGAACGGCGTGGCCGAACTGGCGTACGAACAGAGACGCCAAGCCCAGGCACATGGCTGTCGTCAAGTCGCTGAAGATCAGATAGTAGCAGTAGATAAACGCGCTGGAGCTCAGCAGGTGTAAGGTCTGATTGACGCCGTTGCTGTGTGAAGCGTGATGGTCGTCGTGTTTGCGCTGCATGACCTCGGCGTAGAAGGTCGACAGCGGTTTGGGTACTTGTACGATGCTGCCCGCCAGTTCCTGAATGAGTTTTCTCTTCATGACTTTCTCCCTTTCTGGAAATTGTTTAGCGTCGAGCCACCAGCCATCTTGTTTCATATTGCGCGCCGCCTGGACCAACGTCTCCTGGAGCGCTTGATAATCTTCAACGGTGAAATCCATGCTGGTCAGGCAGCGGCCGGTCCCGACCCAGCTCAGCGTCACGCCTTCGGCGCGGAGATAATACTGGAGTAGCCAATTGTAGCGGCTTGGTTCTTTGAAAAGCACCGTCCAGACGGTGCCTAAATGCATGACCCTGACGGGAAGAGATGCCGCCGCTAGCTGTTCATTGGTCGAGCCCACCCAATCGCTGCAGCGCTGGTTCATCTCTTGATAGAGCCGCGCCGTTTCCGGTTCAGTCACCCAGTGCAGAAATTCGTTCATCGCGCCCATCACCGGCGGGTGA
>DASQUN010000790.1:0-4813 GCA_035641275.1 Candidatus Udaeobacter sp.
CTCGAACGGCCTCTTGTTCGCAGCCCATGCTCCTTTCATAACCTCTCTGCCTTCTCTTCGGGACTAAGAACAGGCGCGTTCTGATGCGCTTTTCCCGGCGCATGTAAAGCCACACTCCGCGAGTTTGCTCGAATAGCTGATAGATTCCTTTGCGGAGCCGGCGGTTGCTCATATCGCTACAGGTTGTGCGACCAGCGCTTTCAACCGCTCTATGTCGAGAGCAATTGCCGCAGCTGTTTAAGCCGTGAGCCAGGCGGAGGCTCCAAATAAAGACAATAATGGCAAGTGTTTTCCTCTTGGAGTTTTAGTTTCGAAGAGGCCATCGAAATCCTTCCCGAACCGCTATTCCTTCTAGAAGTAGCGCCAAAGCCACCATTTCTCAAAGCCGATCTTAGCCCAGTAAATGAGACGTGATGGTCCCCAGGTTCTTGGCTCGGTTACGCCGAATGGCGGCCAGCCGGTCGGATAGACGGTACGGTTTGCAGCGGCGCGCCCCGCGCCGAAAGCCAGGAGTCATATGGTGTGCAGCCACAGATCGACAGGCCTGCCCTTACCGGTAATCTCGACTGCCAGATTGTGCGCCAGAACGTCCGCCTCCTGGTGAGCGACGCCGCCGGCTTTGGAGGCCGGCATATCGGCACAGTCGCCAATGGCATAAACGTTATCCCACTTCGTTCGAAGCGTGTCGTAATCCACTCGAATGCCGTTCTCAGTGTCCGCCAGTCCGCTATCCAACAGGACCTGTGCCGGCCTGTGCGGCGGCACCATCACGAGTAAGTCATAGTTTAGTCTGTAGTTATAAAGCCCCTTAACTTCCTTTTTTTCCGGATCGATGGAACGAACCACGAACTCATAGTGCTGTTTAATGTTCCGTCTTTTGCTTTCCGCGTCCATCCAAACCACAGGATCATGGGCCTCGCCCGCGGGCTCCGGATCCCTGGTGAAGTACTCAATTTCCACGCGGTCGCGAACTCCGCGCTGACGGAAGTAACCATCCAACATCCACTGGACTTCGTACGGAGCGGGAGGACATCGATAAGGTCCCAGAGGAACACCGACAACAATTCTCCCGCCATGAAAATTGGCTAGCGTTTCGCGCAAGCGAACGGCCGATTCCATCTCCCAAGGATGGATGGAGGCCTCGGCGCATCCAGGTAGGAGATCGGGTCGTGTCTGTAAACCGAGGGCGACGATGAGATAATCATAATCAATCTTTTCGTTCTCTAATGCGACTTCCTGACGCCAAAGGTCGATTCCCAGGATCTCGGACCGCAACACTTTGACATCGCGCTTCTGAAGATGGCTAAGGCTCCGGCTGATATCCTGCGGCTGGCGCTCTCCGAGCATGATGAAGAGAAAGGCGGGCATGAAAATGTGATCGGATCGCCGGTCGATGAGGATGACATCGTGATATGCGCCCAACTTGCGACCTAGTTGGCTAGCCGCGGCCACTCCGCCGCAACCACCGCCCAAAATTACAATGCGCTTTCGTCCGCCAGTGAATGCCATGCGTCGTCAGTCCAGCCTGCTATGGCCGCTTGTCTTTGTCGCCGAAACGTTGACGCGACCGGATTGCGAGGCCTTCTAAGTTTCTCAGACGTTGGTCGCGCCACATCGCTTGCTCTGTTCTTCCTTCCAGCGTCAGCTCCTTGCCGAAACGGGAGGTTACCCGCAAGAGCGAAATCAGCAATTTATCCGAAATATGTTTGAGCCATTCCATAAAGCGATCCCGAGGTTTCCAGCTTCCCTTTCAAACTAGTCTCTAACGTAACTCACGAATGATAACGAAGCGGCGAGACGATGGACTATGATCTTCCACGGTGCTCAATCATGATCGCAACTCTGCGCTTAACGGAGGAAAGTGTCTTCCTGTGCCAGAGTGTTGGCGGCGTCGCGCAAAGCCTCCGGAGTCGGCGGCGCTTCGCCGAGCAAGCCTATCTGACGAAGAAACTGGCCGATCTGTGCATGGTCCCGCGGGCTGACGGGCGCGTAAGGCCGCGACGGATTACCGATATCGACCCCAAAATGCTTCATGGCCGATTTCATCACCGGTGGCAAACCATAAGCCGCCCATTTTCCGGGAAATAGCGCGTAGCACCGCGCCCAGAAGCGAGCGCTCTCCAAATCCCCTGCCCTGAACGCCTTGACGATCTGCGCACCGATCCGCGTTCCGGGCGGCGGCATCGTCGCACCGGAACCGCCCAACATCAACGTCACCAACAAGGGCTGCATCGTTGTGAAGTAGTATCCACGGCCGGCGAGGTCAATTTGCTCAATCAGGCGGGATATTTTTGTGATGTCTCGAGAGCTCTCCTTGAAGTACCGAATATTGTCGATCTCACTGATTTTGACGAAAGCGTCCTGCGGCGGATCTGCACCCGGCCCGGGATTGTGATAGCAAACCACGGGCAAGGGGCTTGCGGACGCCACCTGTGTGTAGAATTCCATGAGCTCGGCAATGGTCGGTTGGCCACCCCAAGGCCGCAGCGGCATTAATACCTGAATCAGATCGCCGCCCACGGTTGCCGCATATTCGGCTAGTTCAATGACTTCTCTGGGCGATGGACTCGAGCAACCAAGGAGCACCGGCAGCCGCTTATTGATAATCTCGGTGCCAATGCGCAACAACTCCTTCCGTTCGTCCCGCGACAGCATCGTGTATTCGGCGGCTTCGACGGCGGCAATCGAAACCGCGTCACAATCGGCAACCAGGAAGTCGATCTCTCTTTCCAGCGCCTTGTAGTTCACACGATCGTCGTCGCCGAACGGCGTAAGACAAGCTCCGATGATGCCTTTGATGGGTTTTGCCAGCGGCATGTGTGTAATCAATTAAGGATTTCGGCAACAATGCGCGCGTGGCCCGCATCGCTCCCCTTTACCCGCAGAGGAAAAGCCATGATGCGCGTCCTCTTGCCAACGATGCTACCCAGGTTAGTGACGTTCTCAGCGATCAAGACTTCGTTGCCAAGCAGCGTCCGATGCACCGGGAAGTCAAATCCTTTCGGCCGCAGCGGCGTCGGCAGATCCACGGTGATGCAGTCAATCCCGAACATCTTAATTCCCTTTTTCACTATCCATTCCGCCGCGCCCACTGACAGGTACGGATGCATGTTGTAGTCGGGGCTCTCGAACTTTTCGTCCCAGCCGGTATAAAGCATTAGAATATCCCCGCGATTCACGGGCACTCCTGAATCCTCCAGATCCTTGGCCGTGACTTCCTCTCCCCCTTTCTTTTGAATGCCGATGACCGCGCCCGCTCCGACGAAGGCATCGAGCGGCAATTCTTCAATGGATTTTCCGTTCGGCACAATATGAATGGGGGCGTCTACATGCGTGCCGGCGTGGCAGGGCAATGAAAGCTCCGTCACGTTTAGCGGGTGGCCCTTTTCCAGGCTCAGGAACTTTTGCACGTGAACGTCGGGGAGGATCGGGATTTTCGGCATCCCATCGTAAATCACATGCGAAAGATCAACCATTTCCATGGCACAAGTCCTCCTTAGTTTCCGTTTCTCCATCTCGCATAAAGTGGGTCTTTATCGACGAACGCCCGCTTGATGCCATCGAATGCCAACCAAAATTGATCGAGCGTCTTTTGCACCGCCGCCCGGACCTGTGCTTGCTGATGTTCGGTCACCGCGTAACGTTCCACAGCGAGGGGTCCGACTTTCATGTGCTCTTCATCGACTCCCATGTGCAGCGTCCAGTAGCGAATATCCTCCGAGTCACGATTAAAGCCATAGTGCTGCGTTAGTCCCGTCACGATGCGCGCCATCCGCTCATTGGCGGTTCCTTCCAAGCAGAAACCTTGACAGGCATAGAGCTCGAGCCAAGATCGCTGATACATAAGCAGCTCGCGCCAATCCAGGAAAGCTTCGGTTTCGGGTGTCGGCTGGACATGATCCAACTCGTCTTTGTCATAACCGCAGGCTTTGGCAAAGCGGATAAATAAACGTTTGTGGCTGTCAGTACCGGTGATTTCTCCCGTTCCTTCCTCGACGACGTTTTCAATCCACATTTTTTCCAACTCCGGATCGTCGGGGCACCGACCCAACATGGTCGCGATCGGTTTGGGAAACGGTTTAGGAAAGAAAAGATAGAACTGACCCACAAAGCCTTTGAGTTGCTCCCGTGTCAAGTATCCCTGCTCGATCATGTCGATGATCGGATGGTTCTTTGAATGTTTTGCACGGACCATCTCTTGTATTTCTTTAACGAATGCCTGACCTGATAGCGCCATTGAACATATCCTCCAATAAGACCAGCTCCTGAAAAAATCAGCCGAAATGCCTCCGGCGAGATTCGAACTCACGTCGCTCACTCACATCATTGAATTTTTATCACAGGGAAAAATCAGAGGAAAGGCTGTCTCCCGTCGTTTTGAGTCAGAAGTCTGTCACGCTTTTCAAGACAGGAGACTTCAATCTGTCGGGAAAGCTGATTCACTATGGTTCCCTAAGCCCAAAATCCATGAAAACCCGCATGGAACAGAGGTTGCTTGATCAGAGAAGCATGGGGCCTAGGTACAGGAAGACGCAAGACGGGTCGGCCTGGCCTTTTTGCTCGAATTGCTCTGGGTGGCCGAGCGCCAATTACCTTGAGCAGCTCATGGCTCCGGTTATAGAAGAAATATGCAACGAGTGCGAAGCCAATCACCAAGAGGGGAACTGCCACAACACATGGACATGCAAGACGCTCCTACGATTTTCCGGCTAGTGTTCAAGCTGAGCACAAGGCGGACTTGATGCCACCCAACTAACTATGGCCATCGTTTGAAGTCCCAGCGAGCCGCTCATCGTCAAGGGCGAGCCTTAAT
>DASQUN010000791.1:0-3954 GCA_035641275.1 Candidatus Udaeobacter sp.
GCCAGACTTCCGTCGCTCCTTGTCCTTCCAGAATGCAGATCACTTCCTCATAGAAATGCTTCTCGGGCTCTAAAGCGCCGCCGGCAGGAATTTCACCGACAAACATGCCGGTGACCCCTTCCATGCCGTAAAGATTGACGAAGGCCGCCTTGCCTCCGGTGCGAGCCCAAGGGGCGAGCGACACCTCCCGGACGTCTTCCAGCCCATAACCCTCAACGATAGGGATGCCCTGCCTTTTCATCCACTGGAAGTAAGCGGTTTTCTCAAACGCCGTCATCAAATCTCTAACGCGGTCGTCTCGTGACATAAGAACAGTCTCCTAGTCAACAAAAAATTTTTGTCACCGATGGACTGTGAAGCTATCACAGTGTTTCAGGGTCAGAAAGTCCCTTGCAGGTCGCGGGGCTAAGGTGAGAACGCGGAGCCGTCTGATCAGTATGAAATATTGGCGTATGGGTTTTAAATGCATGACTCCGTTTGAGCGTGCTTACGTCATCGCCCGGTTTTTTCGCTGCTTTGGTCACTGCAGACGAACCGCTGCGGCCATTTGACCACGCTGCTTTTTTCACGCCGCAACGCATCACGAGGAATAAGCGATGGACATCCGCCGGCAATTGCGATACGAGGCTGGTGAAACAGACCCCGTCGAGTCTGGCTTTGGTGAGTGGTCGGCAAAAGGCTACCGGCAGTATGATCGTGGCATTGACCGCGGACAACGAGCGAAAAGCGAAAGCCATTTTCCTCATTGCGTTTGTCTATCTTGGACTCGGCACTGAGATCGCGCTATCCCAGAGCCCCTTTTATCAAGACAAAACGATTTCTGTTGTTTTGGGCGGTCCTCCCGGAGGCTCGGCGGACATGAGGACAAGGGCGGTCACGGCGCTCTTGCGCAAGCATATTCCCGGAAACCCCACGCTGATCATCCAGTACATGGCAGCCGGGGGAGGCCGGCAGGCCGCCAACCACGTTTATAAAGGAGCGCGGCCGGACGGCCTGACCATCGGCAGCATGGGCGCTGCGCTGGTGGCAAACGCGGTCCTGGGCGTAACCGGCGTTCAATATGACATCGACAAGTTCATCTATCTCGGGACCCCCGACAGTGCCCAGCATTATATCTTTCTAACGAATAGGAACGCCGGGCTGACCAGTTTAGAAAAATTACGCTCGGCGCCCGGTGTGCGGATCGGCGCCCAATCCGTAGGGCACCCGGTTTACATCGTGGGCCGGCTCTTCGGATACTATCTTGGCCTCAAAGAGCCAAAGTTCGTTACCGGATACACCGGTCCAGAAATCGATATCGCTCTAATGGGAGGTGAAATAGACGCCAGAGCGGGGACGGGCGAAACGGTCATCCTCCGCTCCCCCGAGTGGCTCGAGAAAGGACTCGTGGACATTCACGCCAGCATCGAGATTCCCAAAGGACAAAGACATCCGCGCTTTGCCCAGTTGCCAGAGCTTGAGAGCTTTGCCGGATCGGCAAGAGAAAAGCGGTTACTCGAAATGTTCCGCGCGTTCAGGCTCTCGGGCCAGAGCTTTTTCTTCCCGCCGGAAACACCGCGAGAACGGGTGCAGATTCTCCGCGAAGCAATGCGGAAAACTCTCACCGATCCTGAATTCTCCAAGGAGTTTCACAAACTCACCGGAGACGATCCCACGCCGCTAATGCCGGAAGCGCTCGAGAAAGCGATCAGAGAGATGCCGCGCGACGCGGATGTCGTCGAACTGTTTAACAAGCTGGCCGGCCCGGGACCTCTACCGGCGCGTTAGCACGCGTATGGCGCGTTTGCGTTCGGCAAGAGGCCGGCGCAAATCTTTACAGGGTCTTGAAGAACCCTCCGTTCACCCTTCGACAGCGCTCAGGGCGAACGGAATAAGTCTTGAATCACGAGTAAAAGGCCCGTTCATGCTGGGCCAAGTCGAAGCATGAAAAGTTGTTTTCAACACTCTATTTACCTTTGCGATTGCGCAGGTTTTGCTCTTTTACTTGCAATGGCCCGCTTCAGCGCGGGGCTAAAGTCGTTGGCGTTCTGAAAGGGTCGTGGCCGTATCAGCCTCAAGATCGTTGATCATGGTCCCCGGACTGCCGTCTCAACCGAGAAAATATTAACCAGTCGAATCTCTCGTCATGCGCGGAAGTTATTGATGATCTCCATAAGCTTGCCGGCGTTTTCTAATTGACCCACCGACCAGGCGTTACCGATCAAGGTCGTTTGGCTTTGCTGATCCAGGACGCCTTCGCAGCAGGAGCGCACTTTGGCCTCTAGATCGGCATCGCTTAGCGGGTTTTCCGGTCCGCCGCGGTAGCGCTCATTCGCCCGCCCCTCAACCGTTCGCCCGTCGTTTAACTGAATCATTATTCGTGAGCGCATCTTATCGAAACCCATCTTCTCGATCTCGAGATCGAGCTCGGTCGATATGCGCCGCTGCATAGCCCGCATGGGCGCAGAGCCGACGAACTCGTCTGAGAATTCGTGTTTGCCGGCTCTACGCGCGAGCGCGATCATGGCGAGGGCCGCCGGAAGCGAAAACTTCGCTTGGAGGTGGTTAACGGCGATCGGGTATCGAATCGGCTTTAGAATGTTTGTGCCTGCGTAAACCGTGACCGCTTCGATGTCATCGGGCTTGACGTCGTGCTCGGTCACGAGCTTCAACATCAAATCGATGGTTGGATGCGTCAGCACGCCGCACGGATAGGGCTTAATCGACACTCCCGGCTCGACGATGCTCCACGTCTTACCAAAGCCCTGGGCAATCTTTTCGGCATTGACGCCTCCGCCCTGCACGGCGTAGAAGCCCCACGGGCCATCTAACGCATCCGGGTCCGCGGTGAACCCGCGCGCGGCGAGAAGCGCCGCGGTGACGCCGTTCTCCGCGGCCCGACCGACATGTAACGGCTTGGTCATCGTGCCGAAATTGCAGCGAATGCCCGCGGCAAAACTGGCCGCAATGCCGAAACCGCTGCGCAGCTTGTCGCCCTTTAGCCCCAGCAGCTTTGCTGCCGCCCCATAAGCGCCGAACGTTCCCACGGTGCCGCTCGAGTGCATTCCCCTCAAGTAATGTTGCGGCGACATCCATTCGGAGATTTTGCACTCAATTTCAAAGCCCGTAAGAAAGGCGAGCATGAACGTCTTCCCGTCGATGGCGCCGGATTTCTGCGCCATCACCAGCGCGCTCGTGAGGGGCGGAACCGTCGGGTGCGTCAACAGTCCATAGATATGGGCCGGATCCGCGCTCACTTGACTATCGTCCCAATCATGGGCATGACCGGCCGTCCCGAGCACGCGGGCCGCCGTCGGCGCCGGAACCTTGGTGTTGCCGCGGCGCAATAAAAGCGCGTCCGGGCGGCCGCCCATCTGCGCTGCTTCCTCAATCAGGAGCCTCACGGAATGTTCTTCCGATCCCGCGACAAAAAGGCCGAGGCCGTCGAGCAAACATCTCGTTCCGATGCGCACGGCTTCCGCGGGAATATCGGTGATGCGGACGCTTTCGAGGAACGCGGCCGCGGCAGCCGTCGTTTTGCATTCATCGGAAATGTTCGCAAACGCGTTTTGATCCGCCGTCATGTTTTAACCTCGTGAGTGAATCTGCAAAAACCTTGTTCGCAGGCTGGTCAAAAAGACCTCAGAGGCGAGCGATAAATCGACTGGTAGGGGCACGGCATGCTGTGCCCGTACCCACGACGTCTATGCTTTTTCACCAATCACAGCAAGCCTCCTGAGATCTCTTGCACCGTTACTACCCGGGAGGTTAGGCGTACCCTGAATATTCAAGCGCCAGGACACAGTACTACCCTGCCATGTCCTCCTCTTTGACACCGCAGCTTCCCGGTGCGCCGGCTTTCGTGTCGCCCCGGCTTTCTCGCCTCCGAGCCAAGGAGGCCGCGCTCAGAGGAAACGTTAAGGTTTCGTTCAGGCCCGGACCGGAGCAATAAGCACCTTTGGAGCGGATCGGGTG
>DASQUN010000792.1:0-4574 GCA_035641275.1 Candidatus Udaeobacter sp.
CTTAAGGAACTGAGCCCTTCGTCCTTTTGGAGACGGATTACGACAGTGTACGATGAGAGGACTCAAACGGTGGAGAATGGTTCGTCTTTAGATGCGAATTTTCCGCTTCGAGTTCCTGGACACGCTGTTCAAGATGTGCTGCCGTTTGGCGCACTTTTCTGACCTCGTGATCTTTTCCGTAGATGGTCACCCTCGAGGAAACGCATCTGGCAAGATAGAGAATCCAGGAAACGAAGAGTCCGACAAACAGCGATCCCACGATGACCAGGTACAGTGGGACTTCCTCGAAAGCATATTCAGCGACCCGGATCGTGACGGGTGTAGTATTTTGAGTCGCAAAGTAGCCGATCGCGATTCCGAAAATAACCGCAATAAGTAAACCCAACATGGATTTTGCCTCCTTTCTACCGGCCAGCTGGTCTTTACTCCCATTGAGGCAGTGCGCAAAAGGCGTACCAGAGAGTTGCTCGGAGCGAATGCCGCAGGCGCAAATTCAGAAAACGCAGCCGTTTTCTGAACGAAGGAACTATCAAAGCAAAGGTTTCAAAGCATTCCCCGGTGATTTTTGGCATCCGGAATGCGTAAATAAGGTAAGAGTGTAGGGAATCAAAAAACAACGTCTGGAATTTCCAACATACAAAAAACAATTTATATTGTGATCTTATACGTTTTGATGACCGGCGCACCAAAAAGGGCGGATGGAGAAGCGATCAGTTGAGACAGGCCGAAGTGGCGACTAGACTTTGACACGATTTTTTAACTCATGTACTTTGCCGCGCAGACAAAATGAAGGAGCAAACATTTATGGCTTACAAACCAGCTCAAAAGGTTGACGTTCCGTATGAGCATTGGGACCGATTGTATTCACCAGTAGCCTGCGCGGTGATGATAACCACCATCGACAAGGAAGGGCGTGTGAATGCGGCTTCATTTGCCACCTGTGTGAGACAGAATCATGAACCCACGTGTATTTCGTTCACGGTGGAGATAGATAAAGACACTTATCACAACGTGCTGGCGACCGAAGAATTCGTTGTCAACATTCCCTCCTTCGACAGGGAAATTCTTGAAAAGGTGAGAGTGGTGGGATTGCCGTTCGCCCGCGGAGTCAACGAGCTGGAAAAAGCCGGCCTGACGGCTATCCCGGCTAGGGCTTTGAGGCCGCCGCGCATCGCGGAATGTAAGGCTCACTACGAGTGTAAAGTGATCTGGACCAGAGAATGGCTCCACCGTCTGACGGTTATGGGACAAGTGGTGGCCGGCTCGGTCGACGAAGATTGCATTGACAAGGACGGCTACGCCATTCTCGAGAAGCTTCGGCCCACGCACTATTGCGGCAGGGCCTTTGACAACAAATTCGTTGCCTCTTACGAAGTGATGGAAGTCGATATGGTGTACAAAGGGCCCGAGGCGCAACATAAGCCCAAATAGGATTGCCATTTGGCCCTCTATGACTATTCTAAAAATCCTTTTCTTAGCCGTTCTTCTACTCGCGGTGCAAGATGATTCAGCCAAGGCGCAAGACGGTTTTCTTTCCGGCAAGACGATTCGAATCGTCGTCGGGTCGAGCCCAGGGGGAGGTTACGATTACTGGGCACGGCTTCTGGCCCGCCATATGTCGAAGTACATGCCCGGCAAGCCTGAAGTCGTCGTTCAGAATATGCCCGGTGGCGGATCGTTGGTAGCGACCAATTACGTTTACAGTGTCGCAAAACCCGATGGATTGACTGTTGGCATGCCTAATCAATTAGTTTACATGGGGCAAGTTGTTGGCGACAAAGAAGCGAGATTCGATATTCAAAAGTTCAATTGGATAGGCTCGCCGGATCGTAATCCGACGGTCTTGTTTATTCGGGCCGACTCGCCGTACAAGTCCATTGATGACGTCATCAAAGCCAAAGTTCCTCCAAAATGTGGCGGGTCCGGGAGAGACAGTTCGAGCATGATCTTTGCTCTAGACGATCTAATCGGCGCCAAATTCGAAGTGGTGTTGGGGTATCAAGGCGGTAGTCAAACCGATCTTGCAATTGAAAGGGGAGAAGTCGTCTGCCGCTCCATGGGCCTCGGAGCACATTTCAGCAGGCAGCCCTTTACTCTCTGGCATAGCAAGGACTTTGATAGGCATCTCGTTCAAACCGGTCGAAGACGGGACGACCGAGCGGCGGATGCCCCCACCCTCTATGAGCTTATGGACCGCTATAAGACCGCCGAGTTGGGGCGGCGACTGGCGAGCGTTTTAGGCGCAGGAGAGGATTTCGGTCACCCCATGATGGCTCCGCCCGGCGTGCCCGCTGAGAGAGTGAAGCTTCTTCGCGATGCTTACGCGAAAACATTAAAAGACCCTGAGCTTTTGGCTGAGGTTAAAAAGCAGGATTATGATTTTGATCCGGTCTCGGGTGATGAACTGCAAGCCCTGGCAAAGACCGTCGCCAACCAACCCGCTCAAGTGATTGAAAGACTCAAGAAGATCCTGGGCAACTAAGCAGGCACGTCCCCGACTTCTTGGTTGTCGCTCGCGTCCAGGGCCTGGTAGCGTCAAACGATGAACTCACAAGGAAAAATAAGCGTCGTTCTTAAGAACAATAATTCCACGCTGTCGATGAACCGGTTCGAAGTCTATGACAACGTCTGTGACGCGCCGGCAGGAATCATTACGTTAAAGGGCGGCGAGTCGAGAAGTATTCGTATTGCTCAGGACCTCGATGGCAAGGGCAGTGTGAGAATACGCAATCTGGACTTGGGTCCAAACGAGTGGGTGGAAATCAGTTCCATTAACCCCGAAGACGTAATTACCGCATAGAGCCGCCAAGGCAGCGCGACTCGAATCACTTACTTACCCTTGAGATCGTTGGGCCTACCCCGGAATCTTCCATCTGTATTGTTTCAGATTTCATCCTTCTACCTCACGCCCCGAGGCGTGCCGCTCAAGGCTCGCGGCTCCGCCTAATTGTTCCTGTGGACGAACTTTCTGTTGCCGAGCGCCTGACTCAGAGCCCAAATCTTCTCGGCGGCAAATTTGATCTCGCAGGGCAATCGTCGGGTTGCACTGGTAGTGGAATTACCCTATTGATCAAGCTGGCCGATCATCAGGAAAAAACCGTTGGCGAAAATCGACAGCACGCAAACGCTCGCAACGCCGCTTTCCGCTTGGGGCCGACTGGCGGCGAACTCCACGGCCCACACGGTCGAGCATCTCTTCAACGGCGTGATCGCGGTGATCCTGCCGCTGATCACCACTTCATTGGGGTTAAGCCTAGCGCAAGCCGGCGCGCTTGCATCCGCTCGCACGTTGATGGCGGGCGTCGCCAGCTTTCCCTCGGGATTTTTTGCCGACCTTGCCAGCCGGCGAAACCTTCTCTTAGGCCTCTGCCTCGGGATGATCGGTCTCGGCTGTCTCGGCATGAGCGCGGCTTCGAGCTTTCCCATTTTGCTGATCTTCATGGCGCTAAGCGGCGCTGGAGGAGGAGGTTTTCACCCCCAGTCGCTGGCGATTTTGTCGGCCGCGTATCGGGACAAGCGCGCTTTTGCCCTGGGCGTGCACGATAGCAGCGCCAATCTGGGAGAAGTCATTGGGCCGCTCGCGCTGGGTCTCCTGATCACGTTTGTCGACTGGCGGACCGCGCTTCAGATCTGGGCGATTCCGGGCCTAGCCATCGGCCTGCTGTATGCGCTGCTCGGCGCGGAAGATGGCGTGGCGGCGGCCGAGCGGCGGGATTATCGCCGGGCTCTTTGGGAAGATGTGCTCAAGAACAAGACTGTCTTCAGTCTAGTGGCGGTTTCGACGTTGCGCGCCATGGGGCAAACGGCGCTGAGCGCGTTTCTGCCGCTTTATTTATCGTTGCACCTAAATCTCTCCGCCGGCGCCGCCGGAGCGTACATGTCGTTACTCTATTTCTTCGCCGGCGTAGCGCCGGCCTTCGTCGGCTGGGTTTCCGATCGCGTCGGTCGCAAAAGTCTGATCGCCGCGTTCTCGGTCTCGAGCGTCGTTGTCATCGTTGCCATTCCTTACCTGGGCGCCGGACCGCTCTTGGCCGTAGCGCTTGCCGCTCTCGGCGCGCTCCTCTGGGCGCTTCGTCCGGTGATCGTTACGGCGGCGATGGAAGCGGCGCCGCAAAATCTCGCCGGCAGTATCGTGGCCGTAATTTACGGCGCCAACATGGGCATCTCTTTTCTCGCGCCGCTGATGGCCGGTCTCATCGCCGACGTCTATGGACTCCCGGCAGCGCTGCTGTCGATCTCGGCCTTCCCGCTGCTCGCCGCCGTGGTCATGCTTGTGCTCTTTAGACCCGCTAACGTGAGGTTTTGAAGTCAGTAATAAATTTCCGTTCATGCTGATCCCTCGACAATCTCGGGACTAAAGGCGCAGTCGAGGGATGCCTGCACTGAGCAAAGTCGAAGCGTCGAAGCGCGCGAATTACTTTTTCAACAGGGTGAAAAGATTTGATGCCCTGAAATTTGATTGACCCCTCATTCGCCGGATCTGCTCCGAAAGTAACGCTCAGGGACAAGTTTCGGGTGCAACCCGGTCGTGAAATCAGCTACCAATCCAAAGTACAATTCATCTGCTTCTGACT
>DASQUN010000793.1:0-7695 GCA_035641275.1 Candidatus Udaeobacter sp.
TCACCCGCCGAGGGCTGAATGTAGAGTTCTTCAAATGGAGTCTGTTTGAGAATCTTCCCGTTCGCTACACTGTTTAAAGCTACTCCTCCTGCCATGCAGAGGTGTTTAAGCCCCGTCTCCTTGTAGGCGCTTTGGGCGAGATTAAGCATGACCTCTTCCGTCACGGCCTGGATGCTGGCGGCAATATCTGCGTAGTGCTGGTTCTCTTTTCCGAGCTGTTGGTAATTGTTTGGCTTTTCGCCGAAGTAACTCGGGTAGCCGCTGGCAGGAGTAAAAAAGAGCGCTTTGGGGTTCCTTGGAGTGCCAAACAGCTCAACGAATTTCCCGTTGAAGGTGTTATCTGTGGAGTAGTGAAAGCAGAAGTAGTCCATGTCGAGCTCGAAGCTCCCGTCTCGACTGGTTGTGATGAGCTTTCTGACTTTATCCACATATCGGGGCTTTCCAAAGGGCGCCATGCCCATGACTTTGTACTCTCCTTCGTTAACCTCAAAACCCAAAAAGGCCGTAAAAGCGCTGTACAAGAGCCCGAGCGAATGAGGAAAGCGTATCTCTTTTAGAAGCTTTATTTCTGTGCCTTTCCCTACGCCCAGGCTGGCGGTGGTCCATTCCCCTACCCCATCGACGGTCAAAATAGCGGCCTCGTCAAAAGGGGAACAGAAAAAGGCGCTCGACGCATGAGAAAGGTGGTGCTCACTAAAAAATATCTTGGATGCGGCCACGCCAAGTTTTTTTTGAATCAAATGCTTGATCCAGAGCTTATCCCCTAGCCAGCTCACCATCGCCTCTCGAAATACTCTGTGGGATTTCGGAAATGTCTGCATGCTGGAAAGAATCAGCCGCTCGAATTTGATAAAGGGCTTCTCGAAAAAAACCACATAATCGAGATCCAGGCTATCGATCCCGCCCATCTTGAGGCAGAAATCGATCGCGTGCTGGGGAAACTCGTAGTCGTGTTTCTTGCGAGTGAATCGCTCTTCTTCGGCCGCTGCGATGAGCTGGCCGTCGCGAAGAAGCGCGGCAGACGCGTCATGAAAATAGCACGAGATACCAAGGATATTCATTTAACGATGACCTCTTTAGAACTGTTGGCTGGCGCGCGCAAGCGCGGTTCCCTTAACGTCGCTTCTTACGATCCAACCCCGCGCCGTATCGCGCTTCAGCGTTAAAGGGTCGCTGGAGCGAATCAACAGAGAAAAGGGAGCGACGATTACAAAATAAAAAAAACTCAGAATGAGCCGCGCTTGAAAATCCCCCAGCTTACGGCCGAAGGACTTCCATGCTTCCCAGAGCGTCTTTAATGTATGGTTCTTCATCATTTTTCGGTGAGTTTTGCTAGCATCATGCTGAAACACTTTGATTACAGGCTGCCCAAAAAGATCTCAGAGGCGAGGCACGCATTCATCGTGATCGTGTCCGTGAAATCCGGACGAGCACGACCACGAACCACGAACACGAGCAAGGCTACACCACATCGGCGAATGTCTCCTCCATGCGCTTGAAGAACACCATTCCACTGAACAGCAGGGCGAGTACGACAGCTATGCTGATGACAATCGGTAGGATTTCAGGGGTTGCCTTTCCTAGTAGAGCCCAGCGGAACCCCTCGATAACCCCAACCATTGGGTTAAGACTGTAGAGGAGCCGCCAGTTTTCGGGGACCACGCTAACAGGATAGGCAACGGGTGACGCAAACATCCAGATCTGAATCAAAAATGGTATCGCTTGCCCGACGTCCCGGTATCGGACGTTGATCGCTGAGAGCCAAAGACTTATGGAAAGAGCCGTTAAAATAGTCATAAGAACAAAGCCAGGCAAGAAAAGCGTACCCCATCCCGGCATTATCCCATACCAAATCATCATGCTGATAAGGAAAACAAAGGAAATTCCAAAATCAATAATGCCCGACAGAATAGCTGAAATCGGCAACAGAGGGCGGGGAAAATACACTTTTGTAATAAGATTTGAATTATGCACCACGCTTTGAATGCTCTGATTGAGCGCTTTCGAGAAATAAGTCCACGGCAGCAAGGCCGTATAACTGAATATGGGATAGGGCAATCCATCCGAAGGCATCTTCGCGAATCGATCAAAAACAACCGTAAAGATTACCATCGTTAGCAAGGGCTGCACTATTGCCCAAGACGCGCCGATGGCTGTTTGTTTATACAAAACTTTGACATCGCGCCACACCAGGAAATAGAGCAGTTCCCGATATTCCCACAGCTCGTTCAGCGTGACCGCAGGTAACCGGCTCGTGGAAGGTTCAATCCGAATAACTGGGATATCAGCGGCGGCATTGGTATCTGAAGCAATCATGTAATCTCTCTATCGGAAAGTCCGGGTTTACACGAGGCCGATCAACTACGGCGACGTTCTATAATCAAACAACTTGAAAATAGTCTTACAGATCAAACTGAGGTCGAAGAGAAAGGAGGAGTGTTGAAGATAGTCTTTAGCCATGCTGATCTTGTCCGGCAGCACATGCGTCACGTATTCTTCTTCGGGGTCCTTGGCCTTCGCTAGAAGGGAGGCTTCGTCTCGGTATTTCAGAGAGGCCAGATCCGTAATGCCCGGACGAACGGTGAGAATCTCCTCGTATTCCCGGCGAAAGAGCTCGACAAAGTGACGAACTTCCGGGCGAGGGCCGACGAAGCTCATATCGCCTTTAAGGACGTTAATCAGCTGCGGCAATTCGTCAATTTTTGTCTTCCGCAGTACCCGACCGATGCGAGTGATCCGCGGATCTTCTCCGATGGTTATAAGCCGAGCTTTCTTGTCGAGGTCTTGTCTCATCGTGCGGAACTTATAAATAAGAAATGGACAGAAAGCTCTTCCGATCCGCTCCTGTTTGAATAACACAGGGCCCTTCGAGTCGCACTTGATCAGCAAAGTTGCCAAAACCATGATCGGGGAAAGCAGCACCAGACTCGCCACGGCGAAGAAGATGTCAAAGCCGCGCTTGATCATCGACGATACTCCCGAACCAGTTTTTTGATGGCGTCAATGACATGGTCGACGTCCCGCTCCGTCATCTTGGGATAAATGGGCAACGACACAATGCGTTCGAAGACGGCGGTCGCTTGCGGAAAATCCGCCGGCCGATAACCGAACGTGTCTCTATAAAACGGATGGAGATGGAGCGGAATGAAATGAACCGATGTTCCGATGTTTTGGCTCTTTAGAGCCTTGATGAAGTCCTGACGACTGATTCTTAGCCGCTCGATATTCAGTTGGATGATATAAAGGTGCCAGGCGTGCTGAATGTCCGACGCGCATGCCGGGAGCTGGATCTCTGGCAGGTCCGCAAAGCCTTCATCATATCGCTCGGCTATGCGCCGCCTGGCCTGGTAAAAATCGTCGCATCTCTTCAACTGCTCGATTCCCAGCGCAGCGGCGATATCGGTCAAATTGTACTTGTAGCCGGGGCGGGTGATTTCATAATACCACGAGCCTTTGTCCGTATATCGATCCCAAGCATCCAGACTGATCCCATGGAGGCTCATCATTCTGATGCGTTTCGCCCAATCGGGATTCTCGGTCGTCGCCATTCCTCCCTCGCCGGTCGTGATCGTCTTGGTCGCGTAAAAGGAAAAGCAGGTGACGTCACCGATAGTTCCCACTTTTTTGTCCCGATAACTCGCCGGTAAAGCATGGGCCGCATCTTCAATCACTTTCAATTTGTGGAGCTTGGCGATCTCGAGGATGCGATTCATATCGCACGGATGCCCGGCCAGGTGGACCGGAATAATCGCTTTCGTTCTTGGAGTAATGGCCGCCTCGATTCGTTCCGTATCTAGATTCAAGGTATCGGCCTGGCAGTCCACAAGGACGGGCTTCGCTTTCAAGTAAAAGACCACTTCGGCTGTTGCCGCAAAAGTCATCGCCGGAACGATGACCTCATCTCCTTCATTAACCCCAATCGCGTCAAGCGCCAAATGAAGAGCGGCTGTTCCTGAATTGACAGCCACGGCGTAAGAACAACCGATATACTTGGCGAACTCGGCTTCGAAGGCTTTAACCTTTGCTCCCGTGGTCAACCAGCCAGAGTGGAGCGTCTCGACCACGGCGCGGATTTCGGCCTCTCCGATATCGGGTTTGTGGAACGGCAAAAATTCGCTACTCAAGACAGTCTTCCTCTCCTGGGAACGCTCCTTGTAGCCGGCCAACCTCATCCCGATTGGTAGGTTGTGAGATATGTGTCCCTTTTTCATTCAGCGCCTTTTCGATGATGTTGACGATACGGCGGCCGGATTCACCATCCCACAATGCTGGTAGTGTACGGCTCACGTTGGCTTGCGAAAGTGCTTCACGCGCAGCATTCACGATGCTGAAAGTTGTGATCCCTGCAAGCCGATTCGTGCCAACTTGGACCGTGATTGGTCGTTCCGTGTTAAGGCGTAATGTGACACAGGGCACACCTAGAGCCGTCGTTTCTTCCTGAATGCCACCCGAATCCGTTAAAACCACGCGCGCTTTGGCCATTAATCCGAGAAATTCCAGGTACCCGAGCGGCTCGACGACTCTTACCGTGCCGAGATCGATGCCGATCTGCTCCATACGTTCCAGGGTTCGTGGATGGGTAGGAAAAAGTAAAGGAAGGTCACGGGAAATTTGAATTAGGGCCCCTGCAATTTCTGAAAAGACTGCCGAATCATCCACGTTCGCCGGTCGATGCAACGTAATCAGGCCGTAGCGGCCGGGCTCTAGATCAAACCGCTCCCACGGTTTATCAGCCAATGCTTGATCAATGTGTGAGCGCAAGCTGTCTATCATGGAATTGCCGACGAAATGAATTTGATCCGCGGCAATTCCCTCCCCCAGTAAATTTTGCGTGCCACTCGGCTCGGTCGTAAAGAGGAGAGAGGCAAGATGATCCGTCAGTATCCTGTTGATCTCTTCGGGCATGGAGCGATCGAACGATCTCAATCCAGACTCGACATGCGCGACCGGAATCGTAAGCTTTGCCGCCACAAGAGCGCACGCCAGTGTTGAATTGACGTCGCCGCCGACCACCACCAAGGCTGGCTTCGTGTCTAAACAGATTCTCTCAAACCCGACCATGATACGCGCCGTTTGGTCGGCGTGTGAGCCTGATCCGACGCCTAAATCAAAGTCGGGCTTCGGCAGCCTCAGCGCGTCGAAGAAAATGGCTGACATCTGGGAGTCGTAGTGTTGACCTGTATGGACGGTCACTTGAATCAGTCCACGCCGCCTTGCCTCCAAGACCACCGGCGCCATTTTCATAAAATTGGGGCGCGCGCCGACCACGTTGCAGATCAATTTCACAGGTGGGTCTCTAGGTGTTTGATAAATCGCAAAGCGATCTTCGCCCGATCAAAATGTTGTTCGGCTGCTCGGCGGCCATTTTCTCCTAAAGCGCGACGAAGCGAGGGCTGCGCGTGTAATGTCCGGATGGCATCAACCAAATTGTGTGTGTCACCAGGCTCAACGACGATACCCGCTTGATATTCGCGCACGAGTTCGGCTGCCTCGCCTTCCGCAACGAGCACGACCGGCCGGCCGCTAGCCATTGCTTCATACAGTTTGGATGGGACCGCGCCAGGGATATACATTTTCAGTGGGACCACTATGATATCGGCAGCGGCTACCAAGGCGGGAATGTCCTTTGCTGGCCGGGAGTCGAGAAAAATGACGTTCTTTAGATCAATTTCTTCGGCACGTTTTGTAAGAAAGCGCTTTTCCGGCCCATCACCGATAAACACAAACTGAACGCCTGTCTCTCCTCGAACTGCCGCGGCTGCTTCGAGCACTTGGTCCAAACCCTGCGCTAACCCGTGCAACCCCGCGTACAAAACCACTGATCTTCGGTTGCCATTAAGAAGTGCGCGGGCGGCCTCGGTCCCTCGGTCAGGACGAAAGCGAACCGTATCGACTCCGTTGGAAAGATGGAAAGTCGAGCGACCAGGAAACCGTTTGGTGATATCTGCCAAAATACTTTTCGATTGACCCGTTATGAGCCATGCACGGCGGTAGCAAAATCTCTCCAGCCATGCGCTAAGCCGATACGCTAAGCTTTCGGACCGCAAAATTCCGAGCCGTACAGCCGATTCTGGCCACAGGTCGGAAACATTAAAGATCAGTCGAGCGCGTTTTATTTTGCTCAACCAGGCACCCGGTAGTCCCGAAAAGAGAGGCGGACTTTCAACCAATAGATAATCGGAGCGACCGAGCAAAAGGCTTCCCAGCACAGCCGAAGAGAAAGCAAAAGACAAATAGTTTGTGATTCTAGCTATAAAGCTTGGTTTTTGAGTGGGATAGATGAACGTACGGATTATTTGCAATCGCGCTTGCCGTTCCCTTCGAAGGAGACCTCCGTAACCTGGGTAAATTTTTCCTAACGGATAATTCGGCATGGCTGTCAGCACAGTTACGGAATGACCGGCGCTAGCAAAATGGCAAGCGAGCTCCGATAGTCGCGCCTGCGGCGCGCCAACCTCAGGTGGGTAATATTGAGTCAGCAAGGTCAGATGCACGATTTATAAGTTGCAACGTTCCGCCCGGTAAATAATTGTGACTTTCTGACCGAAGTTCTCATCGTGTTAAGCGGCAGCCGAAAGTTAGGTCTGATAATGATGTCACTCTAGATCTGATACCAGTGTAAACTGTCACGCCTCGCCCAAACTGCAAGAAATTCCGGGCTGACAAACTTGTCAATGCTAGACAATCCGCTGCCTCGATGACCGAAGCGGCTGGCGACGGTGTTTGCCTGTGCTACCAAGACGGACAAGAAATCCTCTTGAACGGGCCGCGTCGCTGTGGCACCAACCTTGCCTCTCCCGATTTCCATAAATTTGTTTTGGACCCCTCTCCGATAAAGGCAAACCAGTCGTGAGGCTGGGACGCAAAGCCACGGGTCAGAAATAGTCTGATAGCCGGGTTACCGAAGAGAGGCGCAGAAGCCACTCCGGTGGGGGTTCCGATTAGAGGAGTGTGCTTCATGTCCGTTTGTCTATTTCTCACCAAAAGATTCGTAGCGAAACTTTTCAGTTTTGGCTCGCCGTGTCTCTCAAAATTACTGCTGTCCACGGTTGTTGCCTTTCTGCTCATCTCGGCTGCCGAGGCTGCCGGGCCACTGCGCACCAATACCGCTAATCCGCGTTACTTCTTTGATTCCAACGGAAGCCCCGTCTATCTCGCCGGCTCATACCAAAATCCGTACAATACGCTTGGCGGAGGAGCGGGGGACTTCTCTACCTATTTCGATTTTCTGGCGCAACAAAACCACAACTTCACTCGCCTTTGGGCCTGGGAAGAATCCCCCTGGACTTATGATCAAAATGGCCGAGTCAGTTTCTCACTTCAGCCTTACGAGCGGACCGGACCAGGATCGGCTTTAGACGGCGGTCTCAAATTTGACCTCACCCGTTTTGATCAGGCTTATTTCGACCAGCTGCGCGCGCGCGTTATGGAAGCCGGGGAGCGCGGCATCTATGTGTCTCTCATATTATTCGAAGGCTTCAGCAGTCAAAGAAAAGTGCGGCAAGTAAACCCGTGGCTCGCCGATCCGTTCCAGCGAGATAACAATATTAACGGGATTAACGCCGATCCCAACGGCAATGGCAGAGGCGAAGAGTTTTTCTCACTGACTTTGCCACCATTAACGGCACTGCAGGAAGCTTTCATTCGAAAGATTGTCGATACCTTAAACGATCTCGATAATGTGCTCTATGAGGT
>DASQUN010000794.1:0-3115 GCA_035641275.1 Candidatus Udaeobacter sp.
GTAATACGGAAACATCGTATTTCCCTTCTTCTGTCATTTCGAGCGCAGCGAGAAATCCTTGTTTCGACCAGAGGGAGAAATCTGTCTAAGATCCCTCGCGTTCGCTCGGGATGACAATCCGAAATTGAGACATTGCGACACAGCCTCCAACCGGGGGAAGGAATTAAAGCGAGAGCACCTCTTTCGTTCTAATCTCTAATCAACTCCCCGGAAACGGGATAACATTCCTGAATTTCGCAATCGTTTTTTCCCGCAGCTCGCGGCTCGAGCGGCTCACTTTCGGATATTTATCCAGCCATGCAAAAGGTCTCACCGCATAAAAGACCGCGCGCCCGTTCGTATGATCTTTGCTCTCCCGCTTCTCCGGCGGCATGCGCGGGTCCAGCGGCGTGCTCCAGCAACCATCGATAATGTCGATGTTCGTCGGCGGATCCACACGCGTCATCATCGCCCACAGCACTTCTTTCTGGTTGGTCGGATCGATATCCTCATCGACCACCACCACGTACCGGCCATTGCGCGCGGCCGCAGCGCAGCTCAGCGCGGCAAGCCCGGCCTGCTTGGCATGGCCGGCGTATTTCTGCTTGATGGCAACCACGGTGAGGTAAGAAGTATGGTTATACACGCCGACGATGTCCTGAATCCCGGCACTCTCTAACTGATCCCAGAGAACACCCGCCGATATGTGCAGATCCATCTTCACCGCGCCCGGCCACAGCGGCGCCTCGTCTTCAAGGATAGGATCGTTCCGATAATAAATGGCTTTCACCCGAACGATGGGCTGCTTATCGCCCGTGCCGAGGGTTCCGCCGGAATAGTAGCCGGGCCACTCGCCAAAGGGTCCCTCGTCGCGCGCCTCTTCGGACGGTGGCGGAACTTCGCCTTCTATCGCGATCTCTGACGATGCCGGGATCGGGAGACCCGTGACTGGCCCAGGCAAAATCTCCAGCGGTTTGCCTATCAATCCGCCGGAAACTTCCATCTCCGAATGGCCGAAAGGAAACTTGGTATAGGACGGCATGAAGACCAGCGGATGTTGGCCGTAGGTCGCGACCACCGGACAGCTCTTGCCCTTCGCCCAGTACTTCATGCAGATCTGCCGTCCGTTCTGTCCAGGACTCATCCAGAGACCCAGAGTGTTGCGGTCATGGAGCTGCATCCGATATGTGCCCGTGTTTACGTAACCGCTGTCAGGATCACGGTTGATGAGCCCGCCGCCGGGTCCAAAGTAGCGCCCGCCATCGTTTTCGTGAAAGCGCAGTGCTGGGAATTTGAGAAGGTTGACGTCCTCTCCTTTGAGCGCGTTCTCGAAAAGCGGCGAAGTGCTGACCTCCTTTGGCGCAATGGGCTGAGCCGATTTTACTTTTCGTGCCGCCAGACGGAGGATTTCCAACTTGGGCTTATCGGTGGGAAGACCTAATGCCAGGGCGACGCGCTTGTAGGCGGCGTACGGGAGGCTGCACACTCTAAAACCGGCTGGATAACCTTTGACCCTGTCGAAGAGCAGCATCGGCGGCTGCGGTACGAGCTCCGCGGTCGATTCGACCAACGCGCCGATTTCCCCGTCCCAATCGGCCCCTTCGATCAATCGATAGTCGCTGATCTTTTTTGCCGCTTCAATGAAACTGCGAAAATCAGTGTATGCAAGCTCAGACATTGTATTCTCCTAAAGGTTTCTGGTTTCTAGTTTCTCGTTTCTAGTTTGTATTTAGCACGGGTTGGATCTCCGGGACTCCAACCAGAAACTGGAAACCTGGAAACTAGCCCGGATTATTCATCGTAGTTTAGCTTAGAAAAGCCGGACCGCTCCTTAAGCCGGCGCAATAGGTCTCTGCCTCTCTCACCAATCACACCAAGCCTCCTGAGATCTCTTGCACCCGTTACTACCCGGGAGGTAGGCCTACCCTGAATATTCAAGTGCCCGGTCACGGTGGTTATCGTGCCATGTCCCTCCTCTCTGAGACCATAGCGCCTCGGTGCGCCGGCTTTCGTACCGCCCCGGCTTCTCGCCTCCGAGCCGAGGGGCGAGCCATGGAGGCCGTGCTCAGAGAAACGTTAAGGTTTCGTTCAGGCCCGGACGGGAGGAATAAGCGCCTTTGGAGCGGATCGGGTTGCGGCCTACAAGGTAGAGACCCATTGAGCGCGGGCGGAAAGGGCTCGCCCCGAAGGCTTGAGACAGTGTGTCGGCGCTTCTCCAGCATTGCTGAATAATCGGGGCTAGTTCTTCTTCGCCGCCACCCGCTGCCGCATACGCTTTTCGCCCGTTTGGTAGTGTTCGCCGCGCAGCGCCGCCTTGGCATCTTCTTCATCTTCGTCGGACCACAAGCCGAGATTATAACCGAACCACGGATCTTGTGGTTTGAGTTTCGGAAGCTCAAGCCTCTCCCAGAGTTGCTTCGCGCGCTCCATGAATTCTCTTTTCGGCAACGATACCGGCGGATAGGCCCACTTGCGCGTGGCGTCGATGAGCATGGCCGAGCTACCGGCGATCTCGTCCAGGGAATTTTCCAACTCTTGGCCGGGCGGAAAAACGGACGGGTCCATCTGCGGAGTTCGATTACGAATGATCAATACGTCGCGGTGCGGCTGCATACGGAACGCCAGCGCCCAAAACAGGGAATCCAGATTCCGCGGATCGATGTCATCATCGACGGCAATGACCATCTTGCCGGTAGCCGGATTGTACCCAACCATGCTGTGCAACGCTTGCCATACATGAGCTTGGTTGATTTTTTTCATTTTGATAACGCAAATCTGGCGTACGGCGATGCTGTGAAAAGCCACTTCGATGATGCCGGGGATATTGCACTGGTCTTTGAGGAATCGAAGATAGTTTCCTTCGGCCGCCACCTGGCGCATGACGCTCGATTCGCTCGGCGGCATTTGGCTGATGATCGTGGCGAAAATGGGATTTTTTCTGTGCGTGATGCATTTCACTTCGAAGAAAGGATTGAGCAACCGTTCGGCGATGTAGCCGGTGGACTCGCCGAAGGGCGCCTCTGGTTCTAAAAACTCTGTAGAGATTTCTCCTTCGATCACGATCTCGGCGTTCGCCGGAACTAAAACGTCGTTGGTCTTGCATTTCACAACCTCGATCGGCGCACCGGCCAGCCCA
>DASQUN010000795.1:0-3178 GCA_035641275.1 Candidatus Udaeobacter sp.
CCAGTCATTGTAAGCACGTGAGACTTCCACGGCGTAATCGAGACTGACGATCTTGCCATAGGAAAGAGCGGTCGTTGGATAGAGCACCGTCCACTCGATACCGACATCGTCGAGAAAATCGAGCCAGCCCTCAGGCCCGACCCCCGGCCGCCCGTCCCGTTGGGGCGGTGTCTCCACTGCCCGCCCGGCATGAAGATGATCCAGCGGGGGAAAGATGATGCCTTTACGTTGGGCGATCTCACGGTAAGGGGAACTCATGTGAGCGATGATGCCCACATTGTCCTCCATGATATGGCCGTCGCCATCGATGATTCTGGTTGCGTGTTGGCTGGACATTCGTACCTACCTCCCGATGAAATTAGAATCGGCTCTTTTGTTGCAGGTTCATCCTAGTGAGAGTGTCTATGGTCTTATATACCTCGGCCCGAGCACCTCCATCAAGTTCATGGATCGAATTCTGCCACAACGCGGGATGGTTTCATTCTTACGAAAACGACAGCCACAAATTGCGTCTGACGCTTACCCGATTCTGTACTCCTTGACTGCGTCTTCATTGAGTTCGAGTCCGAGTCCCGGTCTTTCGCTCAGGGTCACCCAGCCGTTGACCGGTCCGGGCACTTCTTTGTAAAGCGCGTTCCACGTGAGCCAGTTGTTCACGTGAAATTCGGCGCGCCAGCCGTTTGGCACCGCGGCGTGCAAGTGAAGGTCAAACTGGTCCCCGTTGCCGACCGGGAGATTGAAAGCCTGAGCCATCCCGGCCGCTTTCATGCCCATCGTGAATCCTCCCACCGAAAGGACATGAATATTCAAGAAATCGACGGATCTTTCCTTCACCAATTCACAGAGCTTGGAGAAGTTCTCCCACTGTCCCGCGGCGATCGGAACGCTCGCCTGTTTGCGCAACTCGGCCAGCAAATGGGGATCATTGTGGACAATGGGCTCTTCGAACCACATCAATTGATATGGCTCGAACCGTTTACACCACCGGAGAGCGGCGTCGTACTTCATGAGACAGTTGGCATCGACAATGAGTTCGACGCTTTCGCCGACCGCCTCTCGGACCGCTCTCACGCGGGCCTCGTCCTCCGCCGGATTGTCCTCACGGTGCTCGGCGCCGGCGCCGGAAGGATCCATCTCACCCCGGATATTCAGCCGGCCGACCTGGATTTTGAGCCGGGTTTGTCCCTTTGCGACCCAATGTTTCGCCGCTTCCGCCAGTTCGTCCCTTGAATAAGCCCTAAGTCCGAAAGTGATATAGGCCGGCAGCGATTTTTGCGCGGCCCCGAGAAGACGCCAGACCGGGGCGTTGTAAAATTTGCCTTTGATATCCCACAGGGCCACATCGATGGCGCTCACGGCGAAATTCCAAACTCCGGCGTGCGCTCGCGTGTTAAATTTCCACATCATCTGATGCATCAACCGCTCGGTTTCCAGCGGATCCTTGCCTTTCAAAAATGGCGCAAGGTCATTTTGAATGAAAGCGATCGTGGCGGAATGCATGAATCCGCCGATTTGACTGACGCCGATAATGCCTTCGTCCGTTTTTAGCTTCAGCAATCGCGCGGTCGCGCGCATCGGCTCCTTGAATAAGGGCGGTGTCACCGGAATGTTTCCAAGCTCTAGAATTTCGCTGTCAGAGATTTTCAAACGAATGCTCCTTTCCGGGATTTATAGCATCGCCTCGATTTATTGCGGCGTGATTCGTTCCGCTGACGCTAGGCCTGTCGAACATTAGGCAAACTCCGGTTAAGCGTCAAGGGAGACCCGGTGCGTAAGTCCGTATCTCATTGTCCCAGTTTTCCGAATCTCAACGGTCTTACTTTTCGCTCCTTCTGCTGGCCTCCTTTGGGAGCGAGTCTTACGGCAGCGGCCGATAAGCCAGTGCCTTGATGGCCACCGCGCCAGCCCCCTTGGGTGATGATTTTGATCGTCGGGGCCTTAGCGCAACCGCTCTACTCCCGTCCGCCGCCTTCAGCCTCACTCCCTCGAAGGCAAGGGGACGGGCAGAGTTAAACCCATCGTTCCAGGACAATTGAGATACAGAATTCCGGGACAATCGCGATATGGGATCACACCAGTGCCTATTGTAAGCATGCAGGCAGGCTCGCGAAGTGAAACGAGAATTTTTTGATTCAGTGTGGCAGAGCATTTTTCAGCGAGATAGAGTGATGTGACATCTCATGTTGAACCATGCAGGTTCTGATCGACCGCAAGGACGTCATACCCGATCAGGCCAGCGAGGAATTTTATGAAGCGACCCTATAAATCTAATCGCCGGCAACTCGATCGGCTAAGCAAGCGAACGGGTGGACCGGCTTTTTTATTCGATCTCGATGGCACTTTGGTTGATAGCGTCTACCAACACGTCCTCGCCTGGCGCGAAGCGTTGGAACAGGCAGGCATCGAACTGGCGGTGTGGCGCATTCATCGCCGCATCGGGATGAGCGGTGGCTTGCTCGCAAACAATCTGTTGCGCGAAACGGGACGCCGAATCACCGCTAAAGAGGCAGCGCAACTTCAGCGGATTCACGCGGAAGCATACGCGCGCCAAGTGGGGCAGGTCCGGTCGCTGCCGGGAGCGCGGGAGCTCCTGGCTTACCTTTCGAAGATCGAAGTTCCGTGGGCGGTTGCCACCAGCGGCCGGCTGGAGAGCGCCGGGCCAACATTGAAGGTCCTCGACATCGATAATGAAGTGCCGGTGATCACGCGCGATCAGGTGCAGCACGCCAAGCCCGACCCGGATCTGTTTCTCGCCGCCGCCGAGCGTCTGGGAGTGGAGATCGGCCAGTCGTTTGTCGTGGGTGACAGCGTCTGGGACCTTCTCGCCGCTCGCCGAGCGAGAGCGCTCGGGATCGGTTTGCTTTCCGGCGGCTACGGACGGGAAGAGTTGGAACGGGCCGGCGCCTACCGCGTTTACCAGGATCCGGCTGATTTGCTGAAGCACTTAGATGAGGTCGGCGTGCGGGTAACGGAATAACCAAAGACGGCGTTGCTAATGGTGTTTCTTACTTCGTCGAATAATTCGGACGTCATTCCGGCCAAGCTGGCGATAGCTAGCGCGAGCCGGAATCGACCCCCTCTTCGTTCCCCCTTGTATAGACCGGGAACATAGGTAACAGGTGTACCGGAGACATGGGTAACACTTTTTCCATAACCACAGGCATAATTCTCCCTGAAC
>DASQUN010000796.1:0-7169 GCA_035641275.1 Candidatus Udaeobacter sp.
GCGATTTGCCTGCTGGTTCGCTTGTGCGTGCCTTCGCGAAGCAGATGGGCGGCGGTAGACGCCAGGCCGGACAAGTGGTCGGATTCAAAAAGAGCCCCGGCGCCTCGAATGTGAAACTGTGCAAGGACATTCGGTAGACGGTGGTCCTCCAGAATCAAAACTGTCAGCCCGTTCGCCAGTTTAGCCTCGACCGGCTTGGGGAGATGGACGCGCAGAGTTTCAGTGGAGACGGGCGCTTTGTTCTTTCGCTCGACCTTACTCGAAGGAACAATCGAAGAGTCCTGGCCGGAAACTAGCGACGATGTGACGATCAAAGCCGCCGTGGCAAATGTGAGGAGAGGGTTTTGAAAGGCCGAAGGAAGAAAACGGAAGGAGGGAACTCGGCTTCCGAAGCCTCGCTTTTTGGATGTTTGATCGCTCATAGTTCAGCCATCATGGAGCGGCCTTGGATTTCGGCACGGTTGTAACCACTGTCCTGTTCGCTGGTCTCAGGTAATGCTCGGCAACTCGCCGAAGGTCGGTCCTTGTCACTTGCCTGAATTTGTTGAGGACCGTGTTAATAAGTTCCGGCTCGTTGTAGTAGACGGCATGTTGACTAAGGGAGTTCGCGCGAGAGCGCGTACTGTAAAGAGCCTGCGCTTGTTGTAGCCGTAGCTTCATTTGAACCTTCTCCAGTTCCCAATCGGCCACCGTTTCCTGCTTCAGCCGTTCGATCTCATCGTAAACGATCTTTTCGACCTCATGGAGGCTCTTGTCGGGCTTGACCACCAGAGAAATCCAAAACAACGAGGTGCCGCGCCGTTCATCCGGGCCCGCGGATACGCTGACGACCATCTCCAGTTCTTTGACGAGCTTCTGATAAAGCCGTGACGATAAATCGCCGGCCATAATATGGCCCAGCACTCGGAGCGCATACCAATCGGGCGTATTTCCCGGCACGGTCTTGTAGACGATATCCACCCGCGGCGTTTGCGCAAAGCTGTCCTCGACGGTCTTCCGCCGCTCGGTGGTCTGTTCTGGCTCGGCCACATCGGGTGCCGAAGGAGGGGCCTGTGACGGAATTTTTTCAAAGTATTTTTTGATCAGCGCTAAAGCTGTTTCCGTCTGAAAGTCCCCGACCAATGACAGCACAGCATTATTCGGTGCATAGTAAGTCCGAAAGAAGCTGCGTGCGTCTTCAATCCCAGCGGCGTTCAGGTCTTCCATCGAGCCGATGGTGGAGTGTTGGTACGCAAAGTTGTCATAGGCGGTCTCGAGAACGGCTTCATAACTTTTGCCGTATGGCCGGTTATCGACGTTCAACCGTCGTTCCTCCTGGACGGCGTGGCGCTGATTATCAAAATTGGCTTGCGTCACGTTAAGCGCGCCCATCCGGTCAGCTTCCAGAAAAATTCCTAGCTCCAGCTGATTCGCCGGGAGCGTTTCAAAGTAGTTGGTGCGATCGGCGTTGGTCGTGCCGTTGGCGGTGCCGCCGTTGGTCAAAACTAAGATGAAATGCTCGCCTTTCCCGACGTTGGCCGATCCCTGAAACATCATGTGTTCGAATAGGTGCGCGAAGCCGGTCCGACCTGGACGTTCATCACGCGATCCAACGTTGTAAGTAACGCAAATCGAATAGGTCGGAGCCGTGTGATCCTCTGAAAGGATCACTCTGAGCCCATTCTTCAGCGTGAATTCCTGGAACGAGACCTTGGGTTTAGCGGGTTGGCTGATTGGAGCTTCGCTGGAAGCGCCCATCCCCAAAGCCAGCGTGAGGGCCAAGAGGAAGCTTGATAGGCTTAATAACCGCACGCCTGCTCTTTGCAAAGGTTATTCTCTGATAGAGCAATGAAGGGAGGTGAATTGGCCAAATGATCGCCTGCTCACTGGAGTCCAAACATCAATCAATGAACCCGCGCATGGATTGCGGACTAATACGAATAGGGACGGCATACGCTTCAGTAAACTGTGCGATGGTCATGCCGAGATCTCTTATCCCTTCGCCGTACTTTCTGAGGTAACTCTTAACCCGATTGGCGGCTGCCGGCTCGTCTGAAATCAGAGCATCGCCGACAAGAACGGTGACATCGCCGCCATCTTCATCGGTGTTGAAATTTAAGGCCACTTTTGGGTTGCGGCCGATGTGCCGCAGCTTGGCTTTCGCTTTTTCGCTGAAGATCAACACCGTTTGGCCGTCCCAATGAAACCACACCGGCCTCGGTTGCGGCGTATTGTGAGAATCGACGGTCGTGAGCCAAATAATCTTTTCTTGACGGAGGCGCCGATTGACATGCCGGCCGAATCGGGTCTTGAGGTCGATCATAGCGGGACCTCCTTCGGCTCATTCAAACAAATAGCGATTTCTCGCGCAACTCGATGATTTTTGCCTTTGGAAAATCCGCAGCACGTACGGCACAGGGCTTTATCCGGGGCCAGCGGAATTTCTCTGCTCCTAGTCCCCTATAGGCTTTGCCTGACAAAGCTTCATCGAAAACTGAAGAGCCTGGAAAGAACCTGGGTGAGGCTAATGGAATCTGAGATCATTGCTTCGTAAGCGCCGCGGCGGCGGTTTTTGTTTCCGAGAAAAGACCCAGCTTGACCAGTCTGTACTGTCCAGCGCCATACACCGGACCCTCATCCAGGCGACAACCGAGCCCGAGCGTCAGATGCAGCTGGCTGTAATATTCCATGTCCATGCGGTGATCGATCTCGATATAGTAGCCGTCGATGACGCCGGCCGGGGTGTTGAATTGCGAATCCGAAATTCGCTTTACCAGGTGAGTCACGCGGCCGGTTCGCCTGAGCTTGCCGGTCTCGAGACTGTACATTTTGTAGCCCGTCTGGCGTCGAATGAAGCCGGAGGAGGCAATGTCGCTCGGCAGCACCGGCAGTGTAGGTTCGTAGACGATGTAGCTGCGGCTATTGAACAAGTCGAGTCGCTCCATCATCAGCGCGCCGGTCGAGTCCCTTACCAGGAGGATGCCCGCGTAATTGCCGAAGATGAGCTTCCACCGCTTGTCGTCCGCGAGATCGGGTTGGGATGTGAGCGGGACCACTTTGCCCCGGTCCTTGCCTTCGGTAATCTTGAACTGCTTCTGCCAGCTCGCCAGCGGAATGAGCTTTTTGATGGTGACTTCGGATTGCGGCGGAAGTGGCCGGACAACGGAGGCGAGAGCCAACGGGGATACGCAAATGGCAAAAGCCAGTACGAAACGAGCAAAGCGGTGCATTAGATATTCGCCTCAGTCTATATGATTAAGATGAATAAGGAGGACCTCTACCGAAAAAACAAACTCCCGAACTCTAACAGGCCATAGGCCATTAGGCAACAGGCTAAGGACAAAAGGTCCAAGGGAAAGGCGTCACCGTCCTCTGATTTATGAGACGAGGCAAGGGCGAATTGAGCAGATTCGTCGGGCCGTGGAATCTTCCAGTAACGGCTCTGGGCCCATGGTGGGCAGGCAACGTTCTAACTTGACATAGATGAAATTGCAGTGTTATGCGCGAGGGTGTCCGGGAGGATGAAACCGAGAGGGGATTGAGTCATGGATCCACAAGGAAAGTATATTCTCGTCGAAAAACGTGGCGCGGTCGCGCAGATTACCATCAACAGGGCGGACAAGAGAAACGCGTTGAGCCGAGCCGCGATCCGTGAGATGCTCGACGCTTTCGAGCAATTAAGAAACGATGATTCCATTGCCGTCGTGTTGACCACGGGCGCCGGTGATGTCGCCTATTGCGCGGGCCGCGATTTATCGGAATTCCCCACGGAGGGCGGCAAAAACCGCGGTACGGACCGCCGAGCCGAGCCGCGCGCCTACCATGTAGCTGAGATGATCCGAACATTTCCCAAGGTCACGATTGCGGTCGTCAATGGTTACTGTTTAGGCGCGGGGATCACGCTCTTATTGCCGCACGATCTTGCCATCGCTTCAGACAGGGCTCAATTTGGCTTGCCTGAGATCATGAGGGGATTCTTGCCATATCCCATCGTAGCGACGATCTTTCGCACGTTAATCCCGACGAAATTCGCCTTCGAATTGATTCTCACCGGTAAGAACTGGGACGCGAAGAAATCAATGGAAGCGGGCTTGATCAATCGTGTCGTACCGCACGCTCAGCTCCAAGAGGCAGCATGGCAGTGGGGCGAAGAGATCGGGCGGTTTGATAAGACGACGTTAAAATATTGTAAGATGGCCGCGCATGCTTCGATGGAAGCGGCCAGCGTGCCGGCGGCGGCCGAGATCGCCTGGCTGATGCAGGAGGAGCACAGCTTGGTCAATCCACGCGCGTATGCCGGGACGCGCGAGTTCCACAAGTAGAAATGGCTGCGATATGTTGATTGGCGTCATCCTTCTGGTGGTTCTGCTGGCTCCACACCCGAGTGTTGCAGGAACCAAGACCGCCGTGCCGCTCCGCGTGGCGTATAGCTCGATTTCGGGCTCCGCCATTGTGCCGTGGATCGCCTTCGACAAGGGCCTGTTCGCCAAATACGATCTCGAAGTCGAGTTGATCTATGTCGCTGGCTCTCAGGCGATGCAGTCTCTGCTCAGCAGCACGACGCAGATAGGCATTCAGGGCATCGAGCCTGTTTTCCGAGTCAACGCGCACGGCGGCGACACGGTCATGATTTTGGGTTTGGTGACGAAGCCGCCCTTCTCCATCATAGCGCGTCCCGAAATCAAAGACTTCCGGGAGCTAAGAGGCAAGCCGATGGGGATCACTCGCTTCGGTTCATCGACGGATTTGCTCCTCCGCCTCACTCTGGATAAGTGGGGCCTCAAGCCCGAAACCGATGTGCCCATACTACAAATGGGCGGGGTGCCGCCCATCTTAGCCGGAATGCAATCGAAGAAGATCTTCGGCGGACCACTTTCACTGCCTACCCTGGCGCGGGCGAAGCAAGAAGGTTATCGCGAGCTGGCGGACATAGCGGATTTGGTTCCCGATTACCAGGTAGCGGGAGTTGTCACACGACGCGCGTTCCTCAGACAGAACACCGACGCGGTCCGGGGATTCATCAAAGCGGTGGCGGAGGCCACGGCGATATTCAGAAGCGATTCTGGTTACGTGAAGAAGGTTATCAAAGAACGGCTCAAGATCGATGACCCGCTGGTTATCGAAGAAACACAGAAAAATTATCCACGCTACATGCCCCGTGTCCCATACCCGAGTCGGGCAGGCATTGCCGTTATCAAGGCATTCTTGGAAAGAACCGAGCCGGCGCTTCGGCAGCTGTCCATCGACGATCAAATAGACATTCAGTTGGTGCGCGAGCTCGAGCAGAGCGGTTTTTTTAATAGCCTGCAGCGCGCCCAGTGACGGACAACAGAAGCGGTGCAGAGGTGAGGGGTGATTTGCCGGCCTCAATATCGCATCCAAAGAAGTGCCGCGCCCCGCTTTGCGCCAGTGATGCTCCCCCATGGACCTCCCATGTGACGGAGAGCTCAACTGAAAACGGGCGGTGAGTCAATTTCCCACCGGCGTAAATAGGTCACTGAGGGCCGGGCGATAGGAAACGTAGCCCTGTTCGTGGGCGTATTGCACGAACTTCTCGAGCACGACCTGATTTTCCGGGGTCAACCCGTGCATCCAGGGATCGGCGCCGAAAGTTTCTTTCTCTTCTTCCAGAATCAAGACGGCGCTAGGGAACGCCAACCGTTTGGCGTAGTCGTACGATTTTCGGCAAAGGGTTTCGGCCTTGCCGAAGGCATTCAGCAGGCTTGATACGATCCATGGATGTTCATCGAAGAGTGGCTGCCGTACGACGAGAGTATGGGTAATTGGAAAGATTCTTGTTTTGCGAAAATATTCGGTGATAGTGTTCCGCGGATCTCTAAAAACCCGCCTTATGCGAGGATCTCCGGCTCTAAATGAAGGCACGATATTCGGCGGAATAAGAGCGTCGAGCTCGCCGCGCAGCAACAGCGCTTCCGTCGGCTCGTTCACTACCGTGATACTCACTCCGGGCGGCGGCCGGAATCCAGCGCCTTCGGGCTCTGACGTGAACCACAAGCAATCCTGCGGTCGCACGCCGTGGTATTCCTGAAGAATTCCTCTTGCCCACAGGCCGACGGTGAGACGGTACTGATCCATGCCGATTTTCTTTCCTCTTAAGGCTTCCGGTTTCTCAATGCCCGATGCAGAAGAGCAAAAGATATAGGGGTGGATTTGCATCCGCAGTGGAAAAATCGGCAAGGCGATGACGGGCTCCTTGCGGCAGCGCGCCATCAGGTACCAGGAGAGCGACATCTCGGCGATATCGAATTCCTCGTAAACCGGACGGAGGCAGGCCTCGCCCGGCACCGCGGGTTTGGGGATGAGTTTGACACCTTCGATGGTCACCTCGCCGGAAAGCAGAGGGCGGGTCCTGTGATAGTCCGCAAGCATCAAAGTTAGCTCCAAGTCTTTTGCCATAGAGTCTCCTTCGGATTCGTGTCCAACCCCAGAAATTCGATTGAAGAATTCGAGCTGCGTTGTTCGTCATCCTCCGAAAGTGGACCTCGGGGCAAGGCTTCCGGCCGCAGCCGATGGGTCTTTGCCTCAATGGCCAGCTTCGCCAACCCCGTTCACTGCTTATTCCAAGGGTCCGGGCCTGGCAATCCATCTACGGTTCTACGCTTGCGGCCTCCAGCCTCGCCCTTCGGTCCAGCTTTCATCGTCAAGGGTGATCGCAAATGATAATGGATATCCCCGCGGAGGGGGGAATCTAGGCTTTCCTGGGTTCTGGCTCGCGCTAGGTGTCCAGTTTGGCCGGAATGACAGAAGAAAAAATGCAAAGAAATTATGGACTGCATTACCGGCTTTGCCCGAGAGCTTTGGATAGCGTGCTTCCGGCAAAGAACTTTTCTGCGCCGCCAAACTTTTTCGCTTCGGCCTCTATGCGAGCGGCGGCGATGAGCGCTTCGATGTCGTCCTTCGTTAGCGAAATAGAGTAGACTTCGGAAAATTGATAAACCGTTTTTCGTACCGTCGCGGAATTGCCGAAGGTTCCTTTTTTGATGATCGCCGCAGCGACTTTCTCCTTGTCGGTCTTGAGAAAGTCGAGGCCGCGCTTCATCCCGCGCAGCAAAGCGACAGCGCCTTCAGGATCCGCTTCGACTTTGCGCCGGCTCGCGAGAATCACCACGAAAGGAAATCCTGGCAGCACCTTGCCAATATCAAAAAGAACCGGAAAGTCCTTTTTCTCC
>DASQUN010000797.1:0-3186 GCA_035641275.1 Candidatus Udaeobacter sp.
TTCGATTCTTTGCTCCAGCAAAGTTCCTTCCTCGCTGGGTGACAACTCGTAGATCTCGTTGACTGTGCTACCTCTCGGAAGGTTCGCTTCAGAGAGGCGAATAACGATTTTCTCCGGCTTCCGATACTCGGTGATCTCGGCCAGAAATTCATTCGCTTTTCGACTCATTACGTAGGTAACGCGATAGCGGTAGCCGACGGAGCGCTCGCCCCAGCTGATCGGTGAGATGCTCTGGACTTTGGGATTCCAAGACTTCATCCGCTCCGGATCTTCGATGAATCTCCACACCTTTTCCGGCGGACTTTTAATCCGAACGCTGTCTCTTAAGATCACGGCGATCTTTCACAGTGGATTTCGAGACGAATGTCCTGCCTCAAAGATTCGTTAGATCTAGTGGCCTGTTCCCGAAATTCTTTTAATAAGTCACTCGGCTCCCGTCGTCATGCGCGCGGAAGGATGTCCTGAGCTTAGCCGAAGGGCGGGGCATCTATAAGTCTTTGAGATTCCTGGATTCCGGCTCGCGCTAGCTATCGCCAGCTTGGCCGTAATGACGTTCGAATTATTCAACGAACTTAAGAAACGCCACCCTATATAAATTTTCTAGGACGCAAGCGTCAGCGCCACACGAAAGCCGTAGTCGGCATACTTAAATGTCGGCGGCAGTGAGCTTCTGGCCGCGCAGCGGCTGAACTTGATTCGGTGGCGCCAGGAGCCTCCGCGCGAAGCGCGTCGTTGCCCGTGAGAAGGGCCCGGCGGATTTCTCTCCGGCGAGTAATGATAGTAGCCGGGATCGTAATAATCGTTGCACCATTCGTGCACGCCCTCGCTCAGATCGTAAAGCCCGAAGTCGTTCGGCGCATTGGCGCCGACTCGATCCGGTCCACCGGTTTTCGGATCATATCCCGCATATGGCCTGTTCGACGGCGGCTCATCACCCCACGGGTAAAGCGCCCCTTCGCGCACGCCGCGCGCCGCGCGCTCCCATTCCGCCTCGCTCGGGAGACGAAACTCCTTCCCGGCTCGTTCGCTCAACCACTTACAATAAGCCGTCGCTTCTTCCCAACTGACGCCGACCACCGGCTGTTCGGGATTTGAAAACATCGCATCCGAACAGAAAGGCGGCGGCGCTGCATGAGCCTCCGCGACAAAAACGGCATACTCTCGGTTGGTGACCGGGAACTTCCCTATGCCGAAGCTATCAAGCCACACTCGGTGGCGCGGCATTTCGTTTTCCTGCCCGTTGTCACTTCCCATCAAGAAAAAACCCGCAGGAATGATGACGATGTCGGGTATTGCTTCGAAATCCATGTGCGATAAGCGCATCATGCCTTTTTCGAAGCTCACATAAAAGCCAATCACCACTTGACGAGATCGACCACGCCGAGGCTGATCCACGGGATGTAGGTAACCAAGAGAGTGACCAAAGCTAGCACGGCTGTGTACGGCCAACTGGTTTTAAAAACTTCCCAGAAGGGTACGCGCGCGATCGCGGCGGTGGTAAAGAGCACCGTGGCCACAGGGGGTGTCTGTTGGCCGACGCCGAGATTGATGGTCACGATGATGCCAAAGTGAATCGGATCGACGCCGATCTGGCGTATCAGGGGCATCACGATCGGCACGACCAAAATGATCGCCGCCGCCGAATGGAGAAACATCCCCGCGATGAAAAAGAAAATGTTCAAAAAGAACAGGATGAGGTATTTATTCGACGTTGTTTCGAGGATCATCCGAGCCAGCTTCTGGGGGACCTGCTCGCTGGTGAGAAACCACCCGAGCACGGCCGAGGAAGCGACGATGAGCATGATCACACCGGTCTGTCCGGTCGTATCTCTCAAAATGCGCGTCATCTCACGCGCCGGCAATTCACGATAGATGAAGGCGCCGATGATCAATGCCGCAATGACAGCCAGCGCCGCAACCTCGGTGGCGGTGGCGATGCCAAGAAAGATCCCGCCCCAAATCACGATCGGAATCAAAAGTGCCCAGAAAGCCTGCACGGTGGTTGTGCCTACCTGGCGCAAAGAGAATTTCTGTTCCATCGGGAGTTTATACTTCCGCGCATAGTAGTAACTCAGCGCCATCATGCATCCGCAGGCGATAAAGCCAGGCAGAAAACCGGCAAGGAAGAGCTTGGCCACTGAGACTTCGGCCATCCAGGCATAGATGATCATCGGAATGGACGGCGGAATCAGGATGGCGGCCGAAGCTGCGTTGGAGACGATGGCCGCGCTGAGCGCCCTCGGATAGCCGCGCTTTTCCATCGCCGGGATCACGACATTACCGATCGCAGCCGCGTCGGCGACCGAGGATCCGGAGATCTCGCTCTGAATCATGGTCGCCACCACCGTGACCATTGCAAGTCCGCCGCGGATGAAACCGACGAGACTGTTGGCAAGGTTGACCAGCCGGAGCGAGATTCCCGAAGTTTCCATAAGCCCGCCGGCCAGGATGAACAGCGGAATCGCAAGCAGGGGAAAACTCGATGCCCCGGAAAAAAGATTCAGAGGAACCACACTGAGAGGCGCTGTCCCCTTCCACAGGAGGAAAATAACGGTAGTGATTGAGAGGCCGAAGGCAATCGGAACGCTGATAACTGTCAGGAGAATGATTATTCCGAAGATGAGCCACTCCACGCCGCTTCAGCTCCTTTCTGGTATCCTTTCCCGAAGACGAGATAAACCAGGCGCAGGAGACTGATAAGGAGCATGATTCCGCCGGTAATGGGAAGGACACTGTAGACCCAGCCCATTTTGACCCATGCCAGGGAAACTGCGGTCTCGTCGCCCATCTTCTGCGTAAGGACCCATCCGTAGTAGAAAAGGACAAATTGGAATCCCAGGACAAAAAGTTCGGCGACAATCTCTATCTTCCTTCTGGTGTTCTGCACCAGCCGGGCGACCACCGTCCCAAACTGAATGTGGGCGTTGCGGTACGAAGCCACAACGGCGCCGTAGAACGTGACCCACACCAGCAGGTAAGAAGCAAACTCGTCATACCACGCGAGAGCCGCGCCGAGGACATAGCGGAAGAAAACTCCCAGAGACACCAATACGACCATCAGGACGAGCAGCAAGACTGCCCACCACTCAAGAAAATCAATCAATCGGTCGAAGATTCGCTCCATAGCGGCTTAGCGTGGTCTTGAGTTTCGAGTTGCGAGTTCCGAGTTGCCAGATGGTGAATCGG
>DASQUN010000798.1:0-6468 GCA_035641275.1 Candidatus Udaeobacter sp.
CGGTGCTAACTACTTTGATCAACGCGACCGTCAGGCAGTAACAAAACGCTGCCTCAACCGGCTGGAAAAACTCGGTTACAAAGTGACCTTGGATAAATTGTCGATGGCTGCCTGAATTTATTTTCATAAGAGAGGCTCAGATCTCCGTTAGGCGAGATGATCGGCGAACACGCGACTGGCGCCGGACGCGGTGAAGCGGAAGGGGACACTTTGGCAATATTTTTTGAATGTGAGGAAACAAAATGCAACTCTCAAAACGGGTAAGGGCAACAATCCAAATCATTGGTGCTATCTCGTTGGTGCTAGGAGTCGAAGCGATCGCCCATGAGGCTCTGTTTCGCGCGGTGTTTTTGCTGCCGCTCGGAGGCTGGCTATTTGGCAGATCGATGAGCGCCTAATCGGATTACCGATATGGCTTTGCCGTCGATCCGCTTGAGCGCGTCGCCGACAAAAGCTGTCAATAAAAAATTTGACCCCTTCCAGGTCAGGGCGAGGTCAGCGGTTTAGGGGCTCGGTTGCCGGATGCCGGAAAATTTTGATCCCAGTCCTTTTCTCGATATACCGCCCAAAGCGAAATTTCGATTCGACATCGTCGATGGGGACGCCGCCCGGCTTCTCGCGCAGAGGCTCGACCTCGAGAACGGTAAAGGTGTGGCCGGGCTCCAAGACGATTTTGTCGAATTGGCTATGCAGCGCCTCGACAGAGTCGATTTCAAAAACGCGTTCGATACCCACCGCTCTCGCAATCGCCGCGTAGTCGTTGCGGCGCGCGTTCGCTAGGGGAACGGCGCCGGTTGCGTTGTAGACGCGATTCGAAACCAGGAAATGCTTCAAATTGGGCAAATTGAGATCGCGTTCGACCATCAACATGCCCGGATTCATCACGAAAGCTCCATCGCCCATGAATACCCACACCGGCAGTGTCGGCGCGCCCATGGCGATGCCAGCGCCAAACATCGAGATCATGCTCATGGAGGCGCCGAGGTAAAAGACCTGATCCATATCGTGGGTCGTTCTCCACCACGTGCCGGACGTGACTCCGGCCGAGGTGATCACCACGCCGTCTCCTTGCCGGCTCGCGAGGTATTTGAAGCATTCTCTCAGATCCAACGCCGTCTCCTATGCCTCGCCGCGTAAGACCGCTTCGCTAAACACCACGACCTCCGGACGATTCATCGCCTGGCAGTGTTTGAAAGCGGCCGGGATGCGCGAGATCGTTTTTTGCTCCTCTACGATCAAGTACGGAAGGCTGATGGAATCCATCAGCTTGGTGAGGTATAGGCCGTTCGAAATGTGGTGTGGCCGCGGATCGCCGATCACGCCGCGCAAGGTCGCAAAAATAAAAAGCGGAATGTGGTAGCTGTAGTTGATCTTGGTGATTGCGTACACACAGGTCATCAATCCCGAGGCGCCCATGAGAGCCAGAGAGGGGATGCCGCCGAAGTACGCGCCGGAGCAAAGACCGACCGCGGACTCTTCGCGGTTGACCGGCACATGCCTAAAACGCGGGTCCTGTTCGACGGCATGGATAAGGGGAGCGATCCAGTCGTCGGGGAGGCTGGCCACGAGCTTAATCCCGCTCTCCACCAGTTGCTCGACAATCAATGCGGTTGCTTCTTTCTGTTTGTCACTCACAAAGCGGCACCTTATCAAATGTTTTGCCACCGGGGCAACTGTCTCTCTAAGATCGAGAATGCTGGGCTAATCGTTGCTAAACTTGATGAAATCGAACTTGGCAATCTGCGGTTCTTGAAGGAGTTCAGTTGCGAAAGTTCAAGGTATTGGCTCTATCCCCGCAGTTCGTCTGCAGAGAAAACTTGGCTCACTCTCGACCGACACTCTAAACAAAATCAACCAGGCTCTGCGTTCTGCATTGGATCTGTAAAAAGAACCATGAATGAGCAGGGTCTACCATCGGAATTTGCAGGTAGCGGGAACAGAACGAATCTCCGGGAGGGTACTTGTCGCCAGTTCTCGAAACGTCGAAAAGCTCCACTTTCATTTTCTCAATTGCGAAAATACGAAACTATGACTGGAGAACTCCACGGCGGCGGCGCTGCGTCAGCTCATAGACTGAGAACAGAGCCGCGCCGATCGTGACCGGAACCAGGAAGTAAATAAAGCGAAAAACGACAAGAGCGCCGATCACGGACACTTCCGGCAGCGCGTGAATAACCACGGCCTCGAGCACCCCAAGCCCGCCGGGCACGTGGCTGACGAGGCTTGCGACGTTGGCGAGGACGTAAACCGTGGCGACGTCGAAATATCCGACGCCGACGGTCGCGGGGAACAGCTCGTACAAGGCTACGGCGACGAAACAGAAGTTTGTCGCACCAATGGAAATCTGCGCCAACGCGAGCTTGGCCGGCGGCATCGGGATTTTCCAGCGCTTGATGGCCAGCGGCCGACGCAGCACGGCCGCGAGGGCCACATACAGCGCGGTCAACAGAAGGCAGGCGGCGCCGAGAGCAATGGCGGCCGCCTGGCTGAAGCCCAGCAGTTTCGCCGCCACATTCGCCTGCAGCAAGAGCGCGAGCCCCATCAGCGTGTTGAGACCGAGACCGGCGGTCATAGCGCAGAAAAGGATGATCCTTGCGATGTCGCCTGCGTCGATGCCCCAGCGGGAGTAGAAGCGGTAGCGGATAGCGCCGCTGCTAGCAGCGGCCACGCCGAGCGTGTGTCCAATGGAGAGGGCCGTGAAGGAGGCGAACGCGATACGACGGTAGGGAAGCTTGGCGCCGATGTAGCGAATTGCGAGCATATCGAAGAGGGTGAGCGAGAAGTAGCTACCGGCGACGAACAACGCCCCCAGCGCCAGACGCGGCGGCGGGATGGCGAAGATGGCTTCGACTATCTTGGCGCGGTCGTATGCGCTGAGCGCACGATAGACGAGATACGCCGCGAGGCAAAATATGACGAAAGCGAACAGCGGAATAAATCTTTTATATTTCATCCGTTGTGCCGGATGATACCATGAGGAGGAGAAAAAGAGGCCGAACTAAGGTTTAGTCTAGCCGTCTAGTGTCTACCATCGGACTTGCGCAAGTTGCGTAATTCACTAGGGAGGAAAGAGGGACAGAGGAAAAATCTTGGCGTGTCGGTTGCAGAACAATTTCTTGGTGTCTGAACATGACGGCGTGACCGGCAGGCGATGACGTCATCCCATTAAGCGTTAGGTGGCAGGTCTACTGTCAGGAAACCCAGGAGTCGTTCAGGAGACGCTACGGTCACTTTCATTTAGAAATGATTCTGGCTACTATTTTTTACAACCGTGATCGCAGGCTGTTCACGGGGGGAGGCGTCATGAGTATAAAGTTGAATCATACAATCGTGCCGGCGCGCGACAAGCAGGCCGCCGCGCGTTTTTTTGCGCAGATCTTCGGACTTGAGTACGCCGGCCCAGCGGGGCACTTTGCCCCTGTCCGAGTCAATGAGGAGCTGACCCTTGATTTCGACAACGCTGAATCATTTGAGCACCACCACTACGCGTTTCACGTTAGCGATGCTGAGTTCGATACGATCCTTCGGCGCGTGCAGGAGGCCCGGATTCCGTACGGCAGCGAACCGCGGAGCCTTGAGAATGGGCAGCTCAACTCGCGCAAAGGCGGCCGGGGCGTTTATTTTCGCGATCCGAACGGCCATGTTCTGGAACTTCTCACCCGAACGTAAGCTTGATCTGTTTTTCTGGATGCCATGCGCGGTGGTGCCGCAATGCCGTGTTCAGCGCAGAGGCGCAGAGAACACGGAGAATTCGTTTCTCAGCGCGCTCGGCGTCTCCGTGTTGAGACTCCTCTTCGCATATTGGTTGCGGTTACCCGTGGGCTTGCCAGCAGGCTGTGCCGGAGATTCGTTATATATGCGATCCTTTCTAAAATCTGCTGTTTTTGATTTCCCCGAAAGCGGACCTCGGGGCAAGGCTTCCGGCTGCAACCGATGGGTCTTTGCCTCAATGGCCACCCTGCCAACCCCGTTCGCTGCTTATTCCAAGGGTCCGGGCCTGACAGAACTCCTACGGCTCTACGTCTGCGGCCTCCAGCCTCGCCCTTCGGTCCAGCTTTCATCGTCAAGGGTGATCGCAAATGATAATGAACATTCCCGGGAAAACTACCTGAAGCGAACCTCTCAATCCTCCTCGTCACTTCCTGATAGGCTGGCGTTGCATGCCTGACGCTCTTCTCACTGGCTTTCAGCAGCCCATCGCAGTAAAGCATGATTGCAAACCCATGAATGGCGTGCACTCTTAATTCCTTTTCCCCGGAGTTGGTTTGATTTAGCCGCGAAAATCCATAGAGTAAACGCGCTACCAACTTTGACCGGGCCCCGGGCCGAGTGAAGTTATATTGGCGCGTTAAACGAGCCAGCTCCTTTCTTCTGGGATTAATTTCTTCCTGAATAATTCTATAGGCATCCTGCTTTGTCCCTGGAGGAGCTTTTGACCATCGCCTCTGCCAATACTCTAGCTGTTCTACGAGTTCGACGGCACGGCGTCTTTCTCTTCCGGTTGCCATCTTTTTGCTAAATCCCCGGTGCCGTTGCTTGATCGGCGCGCATGCCTGCTTCACCTCTTCTATGACTTCCTCCAAGAACACTCTGTTTATTCCGACTCTCTTGGTGAGGAAATGGACCGCTTGCTTGCGGTTTTCTCTAAGATCGACCTTCCATCTATATTGTGCCATAGGTGGTATCACTCGCCTGGTTCGCGCGATTTTGTCAACAAAGGAGAGCAGGAGATCACTGCGAAATGGGAGAAGAAGTTCAAGATTCCGATCTTCACCTCAGGCACGAACCAGATCGCCGGACTGAAAGTGCTGAAGCTTGAGAAGTTCGTCGGTGCTGCTTCGGTTTCTCGTGAATTCCGCGGTTGCGTTTGTTTAGCTCATTTCCGCGTGATTTCGCGCAGAAATTTTTCCCAACGAACGAGTTCTTTCTCGTATTTTTCAGTCGTCAGTCCCCTCTCGGGACGCCATTTTTTAAATCCCTGATCCTTGGTGGCGCTGCCATAGTAAAACTTTTCCAGTATTCCCTGTCCGTCTGGGCTCAACAGAAAGTCTGCCATGAGTAGCGCCGCGTGCGGGTGCGGCGGGTTGGCCGCGATGGCGGCACTGCCCACATTGGTCGGCACGAGCTCCATGGGCACCCACTCCAGCGGGGCTCCCTTAGAGGCCGCGAGCAAAGTGTGGGTTTGAAAGATCGCGGGAGAGGCGACAATCTCTCCAGCAGCGATGACGTCGACGAGCGCCGGAGCATCGATCGAATAGAGCTTGATATCCTGAGCTTTGACCTTCCGAAGAAATTCCTCGCCTTTGGTCTTGATTATAGCGCCGATCACTTTGGCGCTCGTCTGCCCTATGCTGATGCCTAGTTTGCCCTTGAGCTGCGGGTTCAATAAACCCTCGAAGTTCCTGGGCACCCCTTCCCTGGGCACCAGTTGTTTGTTGTAGGTAAAACCAATGTAGGATTCCCTCGCGAGGGCCCAAAAAACGTGGCCTTTATCAGCCCGTTCCTTTCCCTCTTCTGGATATTTATCCAGATGCGGAGAGTCGTAGGGACGGAGCAGCCCGCCGTCGCGCAGGAACATGAGACTGCCCTCGGTCGTTTCGATCGTATCGGCGATGTTTCGTTTTGCTTTCGCCTCCTCTTCCAACCTAACGACCAAGTCGTTTCCCGAGGCCCGAAAAGATTCAACCTTGATGCCGAGATACTTTGTTTCGAAAGCTTTGATGATCTCTTTGTATGACCCGCCCGCCAGAGAGGTGTACCACACGATCTTCGCTTCGGTCTTTGCTCCGGCATAGAGAAGCCGTTCGCGATCGGCACCTCGGTAGGATGCAAGTTCCGCGATGGATGCCGGCTTGCGGGCTTGCACCCACGCCTCTGATGGTAACAGTAAAAGAGCCAGGACGATCAACCCTGAAACCTTCATTGCTCTGTTCTCCTTTCCTGCGGGACCTGCAGCCCGCAGGGTTTTAGATCGTGCCAAACTTTCTTGCCTCAACCATGCTGCTTTTCTTCCTGACCTGGCCGCCCGAAACTGCACCGCGTGGACCACAAGGCGGGCGTGTGACAAGCGCACAGGTCCACAAAGGACGCAGGGCCGTAGCGGTTTACTTGTAAAAGATATCCTTCAGCTTTCCCAACAGCGCCGCATCCAGTTTGAAAGCGTCGTTGATGATCCTTTCTACTTCTTCGCCGGCCACCGGATCCACGTCGAGCCTGGCCTTTTTCATCTCGCTGACAAACTCCCCATCTTTCATCGTGTCCATAAAACCCCGGCGCAACGTGGCCACGAGGTCTTTCGGTGTTTTCGGAGGCAACGCATAGGTCAGCGCTATCGCGCTGTCATTATGGACGCCAACTTCGATCAACTTGCGGTTCTCTTCGTTCTTTGCCAGGTCAATGGCAAGCGGGACCTTGGGAAAATCCGGAGCCGGCTTGGGCGTTACCTGCAGCACGGGGACCAGCTCTGCC
>DASQUN010000799.1:0-2197 GCA_035641275.1 Candidatus Udaeobacter sp.
TTGTATGTGCCCTTGCGCTTCTGGTCGGCGACCGACGGTCTCAGGCCGCCGTAGCTGGCCGGTTTTTCGCTGCTCTCTTCAAGGTAGTTGAGCGACGCTTCGATCGATTCTAACGATCGGCCAATTGTTTCGGGTCGTGCCATGGTGATCTCCCTCTTGGGTTCGTAAGCCTGCTTGTCATGATAGCTATTTTGAATCGTCCTTAATCTTTTGGCAGCATCTCGCAGGGCGTCTGCCGCGGACCCAAGCTCTCGTAGTACTGGTTTTTCTCGGGAACATACCGGCCCTGATTGAAGTCGCCGCCCTTCTGGCTGCGCACAATCACGGCAACTGTTCGCTCGCCGGCGGTGATTTCAGTATGGACTTCATAGGGTTTCACGAGGTCGATTTCTCCGGGGCCGACGAGCACATCGGAACTTTCCCGGATCTCGGCATAGCCTGGCTTCGAGCGATCGTCGAGCCGATCGTAGCGTACCACCCGTTCGTGACCGTCGAGCACGCCGTAAAGCGTGTAGATATGCGCATGATCGTGAATGCGTGCGCGCTGGCCTTGCCTGGCGTCCCCTTTGGTAAGCCCGTTGATGGCGAAGCCATAGTCCGGATCGACATAAAAGAGCAGGTTTTCCGCCCGGCCGTCGGCGGGAACACAGTCGGGCCAGTGCTTTGACGCTTCGAGCACTTCGGGATCTGCAAGCAGCTCCGCCAGAATCGGCCGCAGGCCATTCCAGCGTTTGTCGAGATCTGGTTCTTTCGCGAACAGATCCCGGGTTTTTCTGACGAATCGCGAGAGCGCGTTTTCCGATTGAGTCTGGGTCGCGGTTTGCGTTTGTAGTTCCATAGAATCCTCCTGGTTATTATTCGAGTTGCTGCGTGGCCGCGTCGCTGCTGGACGATTTCACCGTCCGCGCCGCAGCGCGGGCTCCATAGAAGCGCGTGCAATTATCCCAGAGAATTTTGCGTTTGTTCTCATCTGACAGCGGCAGCTTGAGAAAACTCTCCACGGCATGGGGATACTTGGAATCACCATGCGGATAGTCGGTCGAGAAGACGAGTTGGTCGCAGCCGAATTCTTCAATGGTATAACGCGCGGGCCCTTCGTCCGGTTCCACCGAGATAAAGCACTGGCGCTTGAAGTATTCGCTTGGGGGCATCGTGAGTTCCGGCATGAAGATATCGCCTTCGCGCTCATAGCCTTCGTCCAGCCGCCATAGAAGCCAGGGCAGCCAGGAGCAGTTGGCCTCGAGAAACGCGACTTTGAGTTTCGGATGGCGTTGCAGAATGCCGCCGCCAAGAAAACTGCCGAGGCCGAGCATCTGCTCGAAAGGTTGAGCGTAGATGCGCCGGAGACCGAAGTTCGGCTCGAACTGCTCGCCGCACTGGTGTGACCGTGAACCGCTGGCCTCATGGAATCCGAGAGGGACCTCGAGTTCCTCCAGTGTATTCCAGAGCGGCTCGTAGTAAAGGTCATGCCAAGCCTTGCCATTAACGATATTGGCGCGCAGAAAAACCGAGCGAAAGCCGAAATCATCCACCACCCGACGAGTCTCTTCGACGGCGTCGTCGATGTCGTAAATAGAAATCATGCCGGCTCCGAGAAGACGGCTGGGCTGGGTTTGACAGAAGTCGTGCAGCCAGTCGTTGTAGGCGCGCGCGAGGGCCGCAGCAAACCGCGGGTCCTGATCGGGGTAGGTGAGTATTCCCAAGCCGCGGGTGGGAAACAGCACCGCGACGTCGATCCCTTCGGTGTCCATCGCTTCAAGTTGGACGTCGGGTGACCATCCTCGTTGAGCGTGGTCTCGATACAGTTCTTGGTTTTTCTCGAAGTTGTGACCGCGATGCGGAGTGCCGGCGGTGCGTTTGGCGCTGGGTGGAATGTTCGGGAAAATCATGCCTAAATCACGGACGTTTTCAGACGTTCTGCCGTGCGGCGCCACCGAGCGAAACGCCGGGGCAATATAGCGCTCCCAAAGGTCGGCAGGCTCCATGACGTGCATGTCGCTATCGAAGACCTTGAATCCGTTCTGAGCCATGGGCGCTCCCTCCCCTTTTCAAGCGTAATGCCGAGGCTTGCACATTGTCAAGGCATAATTCGTGGGCGTAGCATCGATAGTTCTGGAAAATCGGACGGCGCTTCATTGCATTGACAAGACCATCAATCCAGCACTAGATTTGACTCAGCCGTAGGAACCTGACTTGA
>DASQUN010000800.1:0-2058 GCA_035641275.1 Candidatus Udaeobacter sp.
TACAGTACCCGGCAGCGGCTCAGGCAACGCGCGGGAGATTTTTCAAGAAGGGCTTCATCTCCCGCCAGTCAAATGGGTCTCACGGTCAAAGTCGGTCCAGGAGATCGAAGCCGTAGTTGCGGCGAACAGCCGTACTCCGACGCTGGTGATCGGGGATCTCCGCGGCCAAGTCGGAGCGGCTCGTTTGGGCGAGCGGCGCATCGCTGAGCTCATGGAGCGATACGGAAAAGAAACCATAATCGAGTCGACGGCGCTCTTGTCGTCCTACACGGAGAGCCGCGTGCGTCAGACGATCGCTGCGTGGCCGGAGGGAGAATCCGAAGGCGAGAGCTTTGTCGATAATGACGGCATCGACATGCTCCATCCGATTCGGCTGCACGTGAAAATCACGAAGGCGGGAGAAAAGCTGCATTTCGACTTCACCGGCTGCAGCGATCAAACTCAAGGCCCGGCGAATATCCGGCCGCCGCTCGTACGAGCCGCCTGTGCCTACTGCTTGGTCGCGCTGGTGGATCCATTCCTGCCCGTAAACCAAGGTCTATCGCGAGTCGTCGAGGCGACCTTTCGTGACGGAAGCGTTGTCAATCCTCGCTTTCCCGGGGCCGTTAACACGTATATGCCAACCGCTCTCACGGTCGTCGAGGCGATCTTCAGAGCCCTCGCTCCCGTCGTGCCGGAGAAACGAATCGTCGGCGGCTCAGGCAGCGCCGCGTTGGTTCTGGGTGGATGCGACACCAAAAGCAACAAGCCTTATGTTCATTATGAAATCTTTAGCGGCGGCACGGGCGCTCGCTCGGGCAAAGACGGCGCCACAGCCACCGCCTTTCACCTGAGCAACTGCAAGACCGCCCCGGTGGAGATCATCGAATCGGAATTTCCCACGCGTGTGGAGCGTTTCGAGATCATTGCCGATTCCGGCGGCGCGGGGCAATGGCGCGGCGGCCTTGGCTTCGCCCGCGACTATCGGATTCTGACGGACGAGGTGCGTTTCTCGATGCGCACGGACAAGCATTCTGTCGAGCCATGGGGAAGCGACAACGGCGCCGCCGGAGGAAGAGGCGCCTGCATCGTTAATCCCGGTACAAGTGATGAAAAGCGGCTCCCCTCTCGTTTCGGCGATCACCGGTTGCGCAGAGGAGATCTGCTGCGTTTAGAGCGCCCCGGGGGCGGCGGTCTGGGCCATCCGCTGCGACGACCTGTCGAAAGGGTGTTCGATGACGTGCGTCAGGGCTATGTTTCTATCGCGCGCGCCAGGTCGAACTATGGTGTCGTGGTGGAGCTGGTCGATGGCGAGCCGGTGTTAAATCTTTCCGAAACTCGAATTTTACGAGGAGAAAAGCAAAAAAATACTGGAAAAGCTAATCCGCCTTTGCTATAAGCAGACCTAATAAATTTATCCCCCCGAAGGAGGAACAATGGCCACAAAGAAGAAACGCAAACCGAACGCAGCTTTCATGAAACCGGTACAACCCGATACCGCCCTTAGTGCTGTGGTCGGTACCAAAGCCATCCCGCGGACCGAGGTCACGAAGAAACTCTGGGCCTACATTAAAAGGAACGGGCTTCAGGACAAGAAGAAAAGGACCAACATCAATGCCGATGACAAACTCAAACCGGTCTTCGGTGGGAAGAAGACGGTCACGATGTTTGAGATGACCAAACTGGTCAGCAAGCACGTGAAATAGGAAATCTCTTTTTCTTCGTTTTGTCCGACAGGTGGCCACGGCTATCGACGGGTCGATAGCCGTGGGGATTGAGCTATTTCTCTTCCGAACTGAGAGCCGCAATTCTGTGAAGTGGCGTCGTGCGCCGCAGTCAGGTTCATGGCCGCGACGCCGTAACTCATTGCGGAAAGTAGCTATCGGCTGAGAGCCTCAAAAAGGTGAAGCTGCCGGGTGTGCCCTTCGTCCTCGAAGTGGACCGGGTAGTTGCCGCTGAAACAGGCATCGCAAAAACCCTGTTTGTCGCCGTCGAAGTAGGCGTACATCCCTTCTCGACTTAGATAGGCGAGCGTGTCGGCTTCGATAAAGCGGCGGATCTCTTCTACCGAGCTGGATG
>DASQUN010000801.1:0-3447 GCA_035641275.1 Candidatus Udaeobacter sp.
CGTGCGGCCCAGTGGAATCGTCGACCAACGTTGCCGGCGTGCCTCAAGGGGTTCTTTGCCCATCACCCTCGGCGTGTCCGTCGGCCCGGGCGCCACGGTATTGACCAGGACACCGTACGGCGCCAGTTCTTGAGCCAGTGACTTGGTGAAGGCGATGATCCCGGCCTTGGCCGCCGCGTAGGGCGTGCGCTGCGCCGAACCGGTAACCCCGTAGTTGGATGCGGTATTGAGAATCCGTCCACACTTTTGCTTTTGCATGATGGGAGCGACTTCACGGCACATCAGGAATGTGCCTTTCAGATTCACGTCGATCACCTCTTTCCACTCGGCCCAGGTAAACTGCTCGAGGCGCTTGGTGTAAAAGCTTCCGCCGGCGATGTTAGCCAGGACGTCGATTTGGCCGTAGCGCTTTCCAATGTCCGTAACGAGAGTCTTAATTTCATCCGCACGGGTGACGTCAACGGATAGCGCTTCCGCCTCGGCATCCCCACGCGCTAGGATTTCATCCTTGACCGTTTCGGCCGCGGCACCATCGAAATCGGCGATGATAACAGAGAGCCCCGCCGCGGCCATCCGACGAGCCACGGCCCGCCCGATCCCGTTTCCTCCTCCTGTGATCAAGGCAATTTGGCTCATGCTTCGGATGCCTCTGGTTTGCTACTTCTGCGGCGTTTCGCGGATTTCCGACCCGCTGGCCCGGCCAGAGCGAACCGTGAGCCGGTGAAGCGCTCTGCGGACCATTTTTTTCTCTGTGGCAAAGGAGAGATTTTCGATCGCTTCCTCGATCGGAAACCAACGCGCTTCGTCCACCTCATGATCATGACTCCGCACATCGCCGCCCAAGTACCGCAACAGAAAAAAATAGACCCGCTTTGAGATCCGGATCGGCTCGCCTTCTTTGGTTTTCGCGCGGTAGGTGTAGTAGATGGCGCCAAGCTTCTGATCAACTCTCCCTTCCAGACCGGTCTCCTCGCGAACCTCTCTCACGGCGGTTTGCTCGATGCGCTCTCCTTCTTCCACGTGTCCCTTCGGCAATCCCCAGCGTTTGCGCACACGGATCAGCGCGGTTTGAATCTGTCCCCGCTGGCTACGATAGATCACTCCACCGGCCGACGTTTCCCTGACCGTGCGCATAGCGTCACCGGGTTATGCCGTGCTGCCGGACAGCTGTTCACCCAACCAGCGCAGGTAACCCTCGCTGCCGTCGACGATGGGCACAGCGATAATTTCTGGAACAGAGTAACTATGCAGCTCTCGTACCCTCGACTCTAAGGCAGCGAACAGCGTCTTACGGGTCTTGACAATGAGAAGCTCCTCTTCGCTCTGCTCCACTTTTCCCTGCCAGCGGTAAACCGATTGAACCGGCGCGATTCGATTGACGCACGCCGCGAGACGTTCTTCGACAAGCGCCCGCGCCAAACGATCTCCCTCCGCGGCCGATCCGGCCGTTACATAAACGAGGATAAATTCTTGCATCGCCACCGATCTTATAACGACTTGAGCAAAGGCCGCAAGAAAAGATATACGGAAAGTAGGTAAATGAGACGCAAGGATGAAATACGGACCACCGTCTGGAGTCAGCTGCGAGACAGCAAAGTTGCCCGTTTTCCCGGCGCTGAGGGACGGATCCCGAACTTCATCGGCGCCGAGGCCTGCGCGAGAATTCTCACGGAAGCCTCATGGTGGCAAAAGGCGAAAGTGCTCAAAGTAAATCCGGACTCGCCCCAGCGCGCCATTCGCCACAAAGCGCTAGCCGAAGGAAAAATTCTCTACATGGCGGTGCCAAGGCTGCGCGCTGAAAAGCCGTTCATCGAACTGAATCCTAAGAAACTCAGCTGTTCGCCTTACACCGCATCCTCGATCAAGGGCGCGGATAAGTACGGCCGGCCGGTCACTTTGGAAGAAGTGAGAACCATCGATCTCATCGTTTGCGGCTCCGTCGCGGTGAATCGCCAGGGCGCCCGGGTTGGCAAAGGCGGCGGCTACTCGGATCTCGAATTCGCCCTTTTGACGGAAGAAAAAAAGATCGGCCGCGACACGCCGATCGTAACGACGGTTCATCCGGTACAAATCGTCGGGGAAGAGATTCCCATGACCGAGCACGATATTCCTCTCACGGCGATTATCACGCCGAAAGAGATCATTGAGGTCGAATCGCGCTGGAAAAGACCGAAGGGCATCTACTGGAAGATGTTGCCGGCCGAAAAACTTGCGGACATTCCAGTTCTGCAAAAGAAGATAACGAAAGCAGGAAGATAGCAGCGCTCAAACCCTCGCCCACCTTCAGACTCGTTATTGAAACACCGGTAGAGGTATGTTACCTGACTTTAGTTTAAGGGCATGGGTATTATGCAAAAGATAGATTTTGACAAAGGCAACGGCCTCGTTCCAGTGATCGTGCAAGACTATCGTTCCCGCGAGGTGCTGATGGTTGCCTACATGAACGAACAGGCCTGGGAAAAAACCAGAAAAACCGGCAAAGCGCACTACTATAGCCGCTCGCGCAAAAGCCTCTGGTTGAAAGGCGAGGAATCGGGCAATTTTCAGGAAGTGAAAGACGCGTTCATCGACTGTGACCACGACACCTTGCTCCTTCAGGTGCGGCAAATCGGCGGGGCGGCTTGCCACGAGGGATTTCGCAGCTGTTTCTTCCGCAAAAAAGCCAATGGCAACTGGAAGATCGTTGCCAAACGAGTTTTTGATCCCAAGGAGGTTTACAAGAAGTGAACCAGTTAAAACTTGGGATCCCCAAGGGGAGCTTGGAACTCGCAACGATAGAGTTGTTCAAGAAATCCGGCTGGAAGATTACGACATCCGGCCGGAGCTACTTTCCGACCGTCGATGACGACACGCTGCGCTGCAGCCTGGCCCGTCCACAGGAAATGTCGCGCTATGTCGAGATGGGCACCCTGGATGCCGGTATTACCGGCAAAGACTGGACGCAGGAAAATGAGTCCGACGTCCATGTCGTTACCGAGATGGTCTATTCCAAGGTGAGTTTCAAGCCGACGCGCTGGGTCCTCGCGGTGCCCCACGATTCGCCTATCACTAAAATGGAGCATCTCAAAGGCAAGCGCATCGCCACGGAAATGGTCAAATTCACCAAACGTTATTTCGCCGAGCGAAAAATTCCGGTGGAAGTGGAATTTTCCTGGGGGGCGACCGAAGCCAAGGCCGCTGAGGGCTTGGTGGACGCTATTGTCGAAGTGACCGAGACCGGCACCACGATTCGCGCTCACGGATTAAGAATTATCGCCGATCTGTTAGCCTCTTGTCCGCAGCTCATCGCAAACAAACAAGCCTGGGAGGATCCATGGAAGCGAGCGAAAATCGAGCAGATCAAGCTGCTCCTCCAGGGCGCTCTTGCCGCCGAGAGCAAAGTCGGCATCAAGCTGAACGTGGCCGAGACTGATCTCGACCAGGTGGTGCAACTGATCCCGAGCATTA
>DASQUN010000802.1:0-6185 GCA_035641275.1 Candidatus Udaeobacter sp.
GTGCAGATGATCGATGGGCGGAAACGGGCTCCGCCCGCGCATATCCGAAAAACTTCTGCCGACATATTCCTGCGGCATGTATTTCCAAATGCTCGCAATGTCTTCCACTACGTGCCCGTCACCATCGATGATTTTATGATCGACTGCACTCATGACTTCCTCCTTGAATTGACCGTCAGGCGTTTCATAAAAGCCCTAAGATTTCTTTACACCCAAACCGGGGCGAACGTCCAGGTATGTGAAGCTATTGTCCGCATAAACTGCGCCTTACTGCCCTTGAGATGTTTATATTTCTTGCCAAGTTTTCCTTGACATTCCTTCCGGCCCGTGACATAAAAAGATTAAGATAATTGCCCCATAGACCTAATAAGATTAGCTTTGCTGGACCAAATAGATTTAAAAATACTTTATATTCTTCAAAATAACGGGCGCTCCAGGCTGGCGGAGATAGCCGAGGAGGTCGAACTATCCGCGCCCGCTGTGATGGAGAGAGTTAAGAAGCTTGAGGCGAGTGGAGTCATAAAAGGCTACCAAGCTCTGCTCGATGCAAAGAAAGTCGGCAAAGACATCACAGCCTTTATCGGAGTCTCGATCGGCAATCAACGAGACATTGATAACTTTGCTGTGCATATGGCGCAGCATCATGACGTACTCGAGTGTCATCATGTCACCGGTGATGAAAGTTTTATTCTCAAGGTCAAGTCGGCGAACACCGGGTCGTTGGAAAAACTGTTGGGCGAAATTCGGTCGGTCGAAGGGGTGACCCGAACCGTCACAAAGGTGGTTCTGTCGACTGCCAAAGAAATTCAAGTGCTAGAGTTGAACGCCGGTTTAGCGGAAAATTCGAATTCGAAGAAGAAATGATTTTACCCAAGGGCCTTTTAGTTGACGCCAGGGTGTTCTCGATACGGGCTCAATATTTAGCCGTTTAATTCTTCATCTAGCGCAGTGTCTCGGGCTTTTTATGAAAACACAGAGAACAAGAGGGGTAATGAACATGCCTGGGTTACCGCCGAAGCAGGGTCTCTATGATCCCCGTTTTGAGCACGATGCTTGTGGTGTCGGGTTCGTCGTAAATATCAAAGGCGAGAAGTCGCACGAGATTATCGAACAGGCACTGACCGTCCTGCAGAATCTCGATCATCGCGGCGCTTGTGGTTGCGAGGAGAATACCGGCGACGGCGCCGGCATCTTAATGCAAGTGCCTCATATATTTTTTCAGGAGGCCTGCGAGGGGCTAGGGTTTCATCTGCCTGATCGCGGTGAATATGGCGTCGGCATGGTTTTTTTGCCGGACCACCGAAATCAACGCCGGCAATTCGAAAAGATCGTGGAGAAAATTATCTCGGAGCAGGGACAGAAGCTTCTCGGCTGGCGTAAGGTTCCGACGGACAATCTATACCTCGGCGAAACGGCTAAATCTTGCGAACCCTTTGTGCGGCAAGTTTTCATCGGCCGCGGTGAGGAGATCAAGGACGATCTTGCCTTCGAGCGCAAGCTTTACATTATCCGCCGCCGCGCGGAAAATGCTATTCGCTATGCTGGCCTGCCGGGAGGGGATTTCTTTTATATTCCCAGTCTATCCTGTCGGACAATTATCTATAAGGGGATGTTGACCCCCCGACAGGTCGTTACATTTTATCCCGATCTTTCCGATCAATCGGTAGAATCCGCCATTGCCGTCGTCCACTCACGCTTCAGCACGAATACTTTCCCGAGCTGGGGGCGCGCGCATCCTTATCGCTATTTGATCCACAACGGGGAGATCAACACATTGCGGGGTAACGAGAACTGGATGCATGCGCGGCAGGGAATGGTGGCATCGGAAATGTTTGGCGACGATTTGAAGAAGGTTTTTCCGATCATTCAGGAAGATGGCAGTGACTCTGCGAAATTTGACAACTGCCTCGAGTTCCTGGCTTTGAGCGGGCGATCGTTGCCGCATGCCGTTATGATGATGATCCCGGAGCCTTGGGAGAATCATGAAAGGATGGATGAAAAGAAAAAGGCCTTTTACGAGTACCACAGCAGTTTGATGGAGCCATGGGACGGCCCAGCATCCATTGCCTTCACCGATGGGGTCGTGGTTGGCGCCGTGCTGGATCGCAATGGCTTGCGTCCGTCCCGCTATTACGTGACTAAGGACGATCTCGTCGTCATGGCTTCTGAAGTCGGAGTACTGGACGTGCCGCCCGAGCGAATCTTGGAGAAACGTCGTCTACAACCCGGCAGAATGTTTCTCGTCGACACCTCTGAGGGCCGCATTATCAGCGATGAAGAGATCAAACAGCAGATGGCTGAAGCCCACCCTTATGGGAAATGGCTAAAGGATAATCTGGTTCACTTCGATCATTTGTCCAGCGTTCCTGAAAAGGTGCCGCTCTATAACCATCAAGGAACGCTGCAACGGCTGCAGGCCTTTGGCTACGACTTCGAAGATCTGCGGGTCAACATCGGACCGATGGCGCAAAACGGTATTCAGCCGGTGGGTTCCATGGGAACGGATACGCCCCTGGCGGTATTGTCCGATAAGCCGCAATTGCTCTACAACTACTTTAAGCAGCTCTTCGCGCAAGTAACGAATCCGCCGATTGACCCGATCCGTGAGGAGCTGATTACCTCAACCACTCTGACCTTGGGCTCAGAGGGTAACCTGGTCGATCCGCAGCCGGCAAGTTGTCACCAGCTCAGGCTCTCGATTCCGATTCTGAAAAATTCTGAAATGGAGAAGCTTCGGCAAATCAACCAGCCAGGGATCAAGTCGGTCACATTGCCGATTCTTTTTAAGCCCACTGAAGGCAAGGTCGGTCTTGAACGAGCGCTGCAAGACTTATTCGATGCGGCAGATCAGGCCATCAGCGATGGCGTGACTATTCTGATTCTCTCTGACAAAGGTGTCGACCGCACACACGCACCGATTCCGGCTCTCCTGGCATCGTCAGGATTGCACCACCATCTGGTCCGCCGCGGAACGCGCACACGGGTGGGTTTGGTTCTCGAATCCGGCGAGCCGCGTGAGGTGCATCACTTTTGCCTGCTGCTCGGCTACGGCGTGCAGGCGATCAATCCTTACCTTGCTTTCGAATGCCTCAACGACATGATCAACGAGGGGATGCTCAAAGATATCGTTTATTACGATGCGGTTAAGGGTTACGTCAAGGCGGCCGTCAAGGGGGTCGTCAAGGTCATGGCTAAGATGGGAATCTCCACCATTAAATCGTATTGTGGTGCGCAGATTTTCGAGGCGGTTGGACTCGGGCAAGAGCTGGTGGATCAATACTTTACCTGGACGCCTTCTCGAGTCGGCGGGATCGGGTTGGACGAAATCGCGCGAGAAGCCCAACAACAGCATGACCGGGCCTTTCCGACATATCCGCTCAACGGCCACACTTTGGAAGTTTATGGTCAGTATCAGTACCGGCAAGACGGCGAACTGCATCTCTTCAATCCGCGAACCATTCACCTCTTGCAGAAGGCTTGCCGCAACAATGACTACAGCACTTTCAAAGAGTACACCCAGCTGATCGACGACCAATCGGAGCGTTTGGCGACATTGCGCGGACTGATGGAACTCAAATACGCGCAACAGCCGATCCCGATCGATGAAGTAGAACCTGTCGAGGCTATCGTCAAGCGCTTCAAGACCGGCGCTATGTCCTATGGCTCTATCAGCAAGGAAGCACACGAGGCTCTCGCCATCGCCATGAATCGGATTGGCGGTAAGAGCAACACAGGGGAGGGCGGCGAGGATCCCGCGCGCTACGTTCGGGATTCGAACGGCGATTCGCGCAACAGCGCCATCAAGCAAGTCGCATCAGGTCGATTCGGCGTGACGAGTTATTACCTCACGCAAGCGCAGGAGCTACAGATCAAAATGGCTCAGGGCGCCAAGCCCGGAGAGGGCGGTGAGTTGCCGGGCCGTAAGGTCTATCCGTGGATCGCCAAAGTGCGTTACTCGACGCCCGGCGTGGGTCTCATCTCCCCACCGCCACACCATGACATCTACTCCATCGAAGATTTGGCACAGCTGATTCATGATCTCAAAAATGCCAATCACCATGCGCGCATCAGCGTCAAGCTGGTCTCCGAGATCGGCGTCGGCACGATCGCCGCGGGCGTGGCGAAAGGGCATGCCGATGTCGTTCTGATTAGCGGGCATGACGGCGGTACCGGTGCATCGCCGCAGACGAGCATCAAGCATGCGGGTTTGCCCTGGGAATTGGGCCTTGCGGAGACCCATCAGACGCTGGTGCTCAACAATTTGCGCAGCCGTATCGCCGTCGAGACGGACGGCCAATTGAAGACCGGCCGTGACGTCGTGGTCGCCGCGATGCTGGGCGGGGAGGAATTTGGCTTCGCCACGACCGCCTTGGTCACTTTGGGCTGCATCATGATGCGCGTCTGCCATCTCGACACCTGTCCGGTAGGCGTCGCGACCCAGAACCCTGAGCTGCGAAAAAAATTCATCGGCGATCCGGCTCACGTGGTCAATTTCATGCGTTTCATCGCCCAGGAAATCCGCGAGTACATGGCGAAACTGGGCTTCCGGACCCTTAACGAAATGATCGGTCGCTCCGATCGACTTGAGGTGCGCCGCGCGGTGGAACACTGGAAGGCCAGAGGGTTGGACTACGCGGCGATTCTTTATCAACCGCAGGTGGCGCCAGATGTTGGACGCTACTGTCAGATCCCGCAGAATCACGGGCTCGAAAATGCACTTGACAACCAGGTGCTGCTCGATCTTGCTACCCCGGCTTTGGAGCGACGGGAGAAAGTCAAAGCCACGTTGGATATTCGCAACACCCATCGCGTCGTCGGCACCATTCTAGGCAGCGAGGTGACGCGCCGCTTTGGACCGCAAGGTCTTCCCGAAGATACGATTCATTTCCACTTCCAGGGATCCGCCGGCCAAAGCTTTGGTGCCTTCGTTCCTCCCGGCATGACACTGGAACTCGAGGGCGATGCCAACGACTATTTCGGGAAAGGACTCTCCGGCGGCAAAGTGATCTTGTATCCGCCCGAAGGCTCGACCTTCGCGCCGGAAGAAAACATCATCGTCGGCAATGTAGCGTTCTACGGCGCAACCAGCGGTGAGGCCTATATTCGGGGCATGGCCGGTGAACGCTTCGCTGTCCGCAATAGCGGCGTGCGTGCGGTCATCGAGGGCGTGGGCGATCACGGCTGCGAGTACATGACCGGAGGACGGGTTATCGTTATCGGCAAGACCGGACGGAATTTCGCAGCGGGCATGTCCGGCGGTATCGCCTATATCCTGGACGAGGATGGCGGCTTCCAGAATCATTGTAACTTAGAAACCGTGGCTTTGGAACGGCTCAACGAGAGCGATCTGCAGGAGGTGGAGGAGCTGTTGAAGCGCCATGCGGTATACACTCGCAGTGCAAGGGCCTGGCAGATCTTGGCGCTATGGCAAGAGAACGCGCCAAAGTTCGTCAAAGTGATGCCGAAGGATTACCGGCGCGTGCTTGAGGCGCTGCAGGAGGCGGAAAGCAAAGGACTTGTGGGGGACGACGCGCTCATGGCCGCCTTCGAAGCTAATAAGAATGATTCGGCCCGCGTTAGCGGCAACTGACATTGCTGCCTGCGACATGGTTTGCTCCGCTACGAACGGGAATTGAATATTTTCACCCGGGACGGAGCGAAGGATTCGAGTGCTTGGTCAATAGTCTGCCGTTTCGGCTATTTGCCTGCCAACGACGTCGTTAGCTGTTCGCTTTCCTTTTTGAAGGAGAGGAACGGAAAATCCAATCACGGCGGTGGTTTCCACCAGGTTAACACAGCACAGCCGACAAAGCTGTCGCGCTGCTGAATCATGGGTATCGCCAGGAGAGAGTTAAGAGATGGGTAAACCAACAGGATTCATGGAATACGAGCGTGAGCTTCCTTCGGACCGATCGCCGCTGGAGCGGGTGAAGGATTGGAGGGAGTTTCACGAGCACTTTTCGGAAGCGAAACTGCAGCAGCAGGGCGCGCGTTGCATGGATTGCGGTATTCCTTTTTGTCACACCGGTCAGTTGATCAGCGGGATGGCTTCGGGATGTCCGATCAACAACCTGATTCCGGAATGGAACGATTTGGTTTATCGTGGGTTGTGGAAGGAAGCATTGCATCGGCTTCACAAGACCAACAATTTTCCCGAATTTACCGGCCGCGTTTGTCCAGCGCCG
>DASQUN010000803.1:0-3692 GCA_035641275.1 Candidatus Udaeobacter sp.
CCCCTCGTAAGCGACGTTTCGCCGTTCCAAAGCGGCGATCACACCCGCCAATCCGCGGTCGTCGACTTCGAACCCCCAAACAGGGCCTTCTACGGCACGGATCGGCGAGGGAATGGGTTGTTCTTGAAGCGCAAGACCGAAACCACGGTGGTTCGCCAGCGTGAAGAATGCCATCTCCGGCACTTCGCGATTAAGCCCGCGCAGATTAACGTTCACCAGACGATTGAAGCGCGCCCCTAAGACATCGGTATAAAACGCCAACGAGGTCCCCAAATCCGTCGTTGGAACGACCCCGTGATCGATTCGGACAACTTTAGGCTTTGAATTACTCATGGTTAGCTCCTTATCCTGCCAAAATACCTTCTACGACCAATTCGCTTCTTCCAAGCCGCTCAATCAACGTTATCTACTGACCGCGTGCTACATTCGGCTTCTTAACCTGGGCTTGACCTCCCGCAGCCACAAGCGGATCTGGCCTTCAACATCGGGCGATGCTAACCGGGCGACAACCGACGTCAGACCAGCGTCGATATAGCGCTGTAGAAGTCGGACACAGTCATCCGGGGTTCCAAAAATAGTGAAGTGATGTTCCAGCTTCTCCTTTGGTTCTCTAAAAAAATTCAACATCCACGCCCATCCCTCTTCTATTGCCCTGTCCCGGCTGTGATTCAGATTGAATGTGGCGTAAAGACCGGACGGGACATCCCAACCCGCTCTGGCGTAGGATTTTGCGTAGTCTTGGATCTTCTTCCGGTTGGCCACGAATTTCTCTACCGGGCGTGCACTTGACGTGAACCAACCGTCGGCGAAACGAGCGACCCGCTTGAAAGCATTGTCGCTTCGATCCGCTGTGACCCATACAGGGATAGTCGACTGAACAGGGTGGGGTAGGATACCTACGTCTTTAAGCTTATAGTACTTGCCTTCAAAGCTCACTGTTTTATCGGTCCACAACCGTTTCATGATTTGGATCGACTCACTCAACCGCCCAGCCTTTTCATTAAAGGGAACACCACAGGCGTCAAACTGACGCTCGATATAGGGCGCCGTTGGAGCGACACTGGCACCGATGAGAATTCGTCCCTGAGAGATCACGTCAAGTGTCGCAAGCGTGTGAGCTAGCAATACCGGGGAACGCAACGCGAGAACAAGAGGAATGGTGCCGACCTTGAGTCGTTTTGTCTTCATCGCAAGAGAAGCCATCAACGTCAGGCAGTCACCCCTCGCCTTTTCCAATACCGTTACACTGTCACCGAGCCACACGTGATCCAAACCGAGTTTTTCAGCAAGCACAGCCTCTTCCCACATTTCATCGAATGTTGGCATGAGCCCGTCGCTTCGAATCAGATGGCGCGTATGAAGAAGAAGCCCAAATTCAAATGGATTCGACATTTACATTGACCTCACCAACGTGTTGGACCGATGACCTTCACGGAGGCCGGAGTGCGCAACTGTATGGATTTTCACTTCTGGCAGCCAGTTCGAGAAATTCAGGGCGATCAAGCCGAGGCCGATCGCGCATCCCGTACTTCAGTACAAGCCTGTTGTCGAGATAGAGGGATTCATACCTGACCCATCCGCGTATCTATAATCGGATCCTTTCGTTCGCCAGCCAAGTTCCCCAAGCATCAGTTGAGCCAGATACCTCGATCAAGAGCACCTGATCGCGGTGGCGGACATTCGATCTGATATCATATTGATTGTAAGTGATAGATCCAATTCATGTTGATGAAAGCAATTAACGCGGAATGATGTGCCATATCACTTCACTCCGCGAGCTTTTTTAGTTTGAAATCAGCGTATGTTTTTCAACTCCTGTGTTTCATGTGCTAGCCCAAGCTGTTTATTGGTAAATGCATTACACAGATGATCAGTTTTCATGGGTCGCGCTTTTATTTCTCCGCACCGCGTCGTGGCCCTGCCGCTTCGGCTTTCGCCTTTGCCTCTGCTAAGGCTGGCAACTCTTTGAATGAAAGCGTTCGTACTTCAAATGAAGTATTTGCTTTATGGCTGCTGGCGTCCACCCGAGGGTACATCGGATGGCGAAAATAGAGCACGTAACGTAGAAATCCCTCGCCGCCAGTAATGCGGTGAGCAATGCCGCGGGGCACATAGCCCATTTCTCCGGCATTTAAGTGGTGTACTCCCCACTCCGTGTCATTGATGGAATGTCCACGAAACTGAAACCATATCTCATCATCCTCCATGCCTCTGTGGAAGCCTGCTTGCTGCCCTTCTGTATTATAGGCGTCGGTGTGAAAATTCTCACTTTCGTACTGTTGCGGGCCGGGACCGCCGCCCTTGCCTGTCATGCCGGTGAAATAATCAAAGACTCGCAGTACGCTAGGCTCTCTTCCTTTGCCACGCTCGAACGTAACGCAGCCCACTAACTTCGCATGGTCGCGCTCGATCACGATCGGTTCGAGAGTCTCGTCCCAGAAATCCGTCACTTCCAAAATTCGCGCGTTGCGTTCGGGAATTTGGATCATGTGGCCAATGTCTGGATCTCCTGGAGCGCGGACATCCAAAACTGTCTCGGTCAAGGGATTAGCCGGGTCCAATGTTACGTTGACCGGCTTGTAGACCTTTGTCACCATCTGCCGGCAACCGGGCGCGCCGATCATGCGATAGGCCACTCCGGCGGGCACATGCAACGAGTGGCCAGGAAGAAGAGAGTATTCGCCGAACTCCGTTTCCGCGAGGGCTCGTCCCGAAAACTGAAACACCAGAACGTCGTAATCACCGGGACGGTGGAAGTGCGGCTCGGGGCCGTTGGGGCTATGCGCCTCGATGACGCCGTCTTCCCCCTTCCAAACTATCGCGGGTTTGAAGCCGGAATGATTCGTCGGCCCCTTTGAAAGATCGAAAACACGAATACGCGGCATGGCTCTACCGCCACCCCGCTGCGTGCCGATCAACTCCTCTTCGTCCCGTTTGAACCAGATGCGACGCGGTGAATCCCAGTGGGTCATAAATTCGTACACCGTGTTACCCATACCAACCCTCCTTTTCCTTCCAAAAACTGTCCTTACGCCGGCCTCGAGCGAACCAGTGATGTCATTGCGGTATGAGTGATATGCTCAAAAAGATCATCGGCGTCGCCGTATTTCGACGCGATCTCGCAATCTCCGGGGTGGGCGTGCCCGGCCACAAACACCTGATCGTCGATATAAACGCTTGCCCAAAAGATGGACCATTGAGACCAGAGCACATAATCGTCAAGCCCAAATTTCTGCAGCAAGTGAGTCGTGAACATATCTTGCAAGAAGGAGGCGCGCTGCTTGTACTGCCACTCGAGTGTCTTCGTGTGGTGGCCGATTAACCACCCTCGGACTCAAGAATGAAGTTTTTTCTGCGAGCCAGCGCACGGGATACGTCCACTCGTTTCGCTGTACAGAACTCCGAAACACCCTTCGCTTCGACGGCACCGGAAAAACTGTCAGGACGTAAATTTTTCACCGCAACGACCCCCGTTTAATCTGGTCGCAAAGAACTGTTTAGCCGGGCGCTTTCTTTTCATCCAGGCTGCTTTCTAAGGCATCGATATCGCGCCACATTCGGGTGGACCGCCGACTAGTTTTAGCCGCGACCGCGATAACCAGCGCGTGGCAAAGCGTCATTGCGGCAGTCACCGATTGAATTTCCTCTTCAGCGCCACGGTCGGCATATAAAACAACATCCGCTACAGCCAG
>DASQUN010000804.1:0-3147 GCA_035641275.1 Candidatus Udaeobacter sp.
CTCGGGCTCCTAACTTTGTAAGAGTTTGGAATTGAAATTCGTTAAGGATCGTCCCCCTTCGCCCGCCATGCCTCGAAAGGGGACCTCAGGGCAAGGCTTCCGGCCGCAGCCGATGGGTCTTTGCCGCAATGGCCGCCGTGCCAACCCCGTTCGCTGCTTATTCCAAGGGTCCGGGCTTGACAGAATTTCTACGGCTCTACGTCTGCGGCCTCCAGCGTCGCGTTGCTCCATGACTCGGCCTCGGTCGCTGCGTGACTACTTACTTACGAACTCCTTCGTAAGTCGCATCGTTTGCCCATAAAAGTCGCGGGCTTCACCCTTTAAGCTCCGGAATAGTAGATCCGCATCCCTGCCGGTTTGGCAAAAGAGGGTAACTCATGCGCGCGACAGCCATCGTCCAGGATATGTCTTACCGACCAGCTGCGGACCAAGAACGCGTCCGCTAGCAGTTGACGATGACAGCGCCAGGGAAGCGCTTCAGCGCACATAAGTGCGATTCGTTTTTCATGCGCCAGCGTTTCCATCTCATCCATGATCTGCTCGAACTCCGGCGTGAGCATGAAATCAGCATATGCGCGGAACGCCCCGACCTTCCATGACATGTTTGGCGAGTTCGGAGACGGCTTTCGAAAGCCGCCAAGATCCCCCCGCCAAAGATAGTCAATGTGCTCGAGCTTGAGTACGGCAGTCAATGCGTCGCGATAAAAGTGCGGATGTCGTCTCGATGCCGGCCAGCGCCGAACATCGACTAGCCGTTGCACATTGTGAGCTTTCAATAATTCAACGAAGGCATCGATGGTTCGCGTGGAGTGACCGATGGTATGAATGACCTGTATAGTTGCGCAGTTCGGGCCTGCATTCATCGCTTTCTCACTTGCCGGTCTTAGTCCAAACTCAGCTGATCGTAACCAAAAGTGATGCTAAAATCACGCTATGTGGCGCTCTGTTCCTCTGACGCTTTTCTGGTTTGTCCACATGGGCTCCCTTGGGATCTTCCTCCCTTACTTTAGCCTTTACCTCAAGGAAAATGCCGGGTTGTCAGGTACTCAGCTGGGCTGGATCTTGGCCATCGTGCCTTTCGTAAGCATTTTTGCCCAGCCCTTTTGGGGACAAGTGGCGGACCGCACTGGCGGCAGGAGCCGCATCGTCGCGTGCCTGTCTCTGGGATCCGTATTTGGATATCTATGGCTCGCCCAAGCCAACGGGTTTGTCGCTATCCTGTTCGCGACCGCGGCTCTTGCAATCTTTGGCACCGCTGTCTTGCCAATCGTTATTTCCGTGAGTCTCGCGACCCTACGCGACGCGGGCCTGCATGCGTTTGGCTTCGTTCGGGTCTGGGGGACCATGGGTTACTTTTTCTTCATCCTCATCTTTCCCTGGATACTCTCCCGCTATCAGGCGGCTTACGTTACGATATCGAAAACCGCGGCGGTTTCCGAACCGGGATTGGAGATCATGTTCATTATCACCGCCGCTTTGGTGCTTGTATGCGCCTTGCTCGGGCTATTCCTGCCGCGCGAGGGTGCAGTCTCAGTTCGGGCGCAACCCGGCGACTGGAAATCGCTGCTGAGGAACAGCGCCTATGTCCGATTCCTGCTTTTTTCATTCGGCGCATACCTTTTGTCACACGGGCCGATGTGGCTTTTCCCGATCTTTGTCCGCGCCCGCGGCGGCGATATCGAGACCATCCGCAGCATGTGGATTTACATGCTTGTGATCGAAATTCCCTTGATTTTAGCAACAGGCAGCGGCCTGAAGCGATTAGGAGCGCGAGGGCTTCTTGGGATCGGAGTCTTTATCGGCGGGCTGCGGTGGATTCTCTGTGCTATCACTAACGACCTTCAACTTCTTTCGATGGTGCAGACGCTGCACGGGGTGACCGTCGTTGGTCTGTTGATGGGTGGGCCGCTCTACCTTGATGTCATCGCGCCAGAGAAGCTGCGCTCCACTGCGCAAGCGGTCCTGGCCATGGTCGGCATTGGAATCGCCGGAATTGTCTCGAATCTGGGATCAGGATGGCTGTTAGATCATGCGGGTATCGACATCCTCTACTTCGTTATGGGCAGCGGCTCCGCCTTTCTAGGCATTCTCGTGTGGTGGATTTTGCCTCTGCCCGAGCACGGGCGCGGTGATTCCCCCGAACTTCAGTCTATGGATCGTGTACGGATCGAGTAAACCAGAATGAGCCAAGGGTTTTTTCGTCCGGACAAGATGATCTGGCAGGTAGACCGAGAATTGGCCTTACTGCTTGCGGGTGGACGCGCGCTTCTCATGCAATTAGCTCACCCCAAGGTAGCCGCCGGTGTCGCGGAGCACAGCCATTTCAAAGACAATCCTCTCGCCCGGCTGCATCGTACGATGAGCACGATGTGGTCGGTCGTGTTTGACGAGGAATCGCAAGCACACGCCGCGTTAGATCAGGTCAAAACTATTCACAGGAAAGTTCGGGGAGTGATTCAGCCGGCGGAACCGTTGCCCGCCGGGACTCCGTATGAGGCTTTGGATTCGGAACTCTTGCTCTGGGTCCATGCCACGTTGATCGATTCAGCGATGGTGGCCTATGAACTTTTCGTTAAGCCCTTAACCGCCGATGAAAAATCGGGCTATTATAGAGATACGAAAAAGCTTGCTTACCTGTTCGAAATTCCAAAAGCCGTTGTCCCGGCCTCTTTGATCGACTTCAACGGCTACATGCAACGCATGCTCACCGGGGATAGGATCATTGTAGGCCCGCAGGCGCGGGCTCTCGCCCAGGAAATCCTCAGCCCCCGATCGTGGCTTTTGAAACCGGCCGCGCCGATGTTTCGTCTCATCACAGCAGGACTGCTGCCGCAACGCTTGCGGAAGGCCTACGGGCTCAGTTTCAACACACGCCAGGAAAGAACGTTTTGGCTCCTCGCCCACGCGATTCGTGTCTTGCGCCCCCTCATGCCGGCACCGCTGCGCATTGTCCCCAACGCTCGGCGCGCGGACAAAACGATGGGTTGGCACGGATAGCGCTCAGAGGAGAACCGATATCTCACTGTGGTGTCCTGGTCCCGAAATTTGTTTAGTAGGTCGCTTGAGTGCCGTCGTCATCTCCGCGGAACATGTCCTGAGCTTAGCGGAAGGCGGGTATCCAGAAGTTTTGAAATTCCTGGATTCCGG
>DASQUN010000805.1:0-2963 GCA_035641275.1 Candidatus Udaeobacter sp.
AACCGATCGCGTCAACGCTGGATAGTTCACCGAAACCGCGAGCTCGGAGCCCAGGATCTTTCGTGTTGTCAAAACGAAAGGGCGGCGGGACTGGAGCCTGACGCGATTTTCCGCCACTTCGCCGATGCGAATCTTGGGACCAGGAAGGTCCTGGAGGATGGCTACCGGTTTGCGCAACCGCCTGGCGATTTGCCGAATCCTGTGAATCATCCGTTTGTGAAAAGCATAGTCGCCATGGCTGAAATTGAGACGCGCCACGTCCATACCGGCCTGAATAAGGCCTTTGAGAATTTTCTCAGACTCACTGGCGGGTCCGATCGTGCAAACGATTTTTGTTCGACGCATTTTTCTTAATCTACACGAGTCGCATCTAGAATCAAATTGAAGGAATAGAGATAGGGACAGAGACGGAGATGATCCAGTCAGAGTTTCTGGTTGCTCGTTACACCTAGCGGGTTCGGGCTGTGTTCTGAGAAAAGCGGCGGACATGCGTCCGGGAAAATGTACTTCCGAGTAGTTAGCCCGCACGCCGCGAACTAGCCCCGGATGATTCATGCTGTCGCGCAGCCGGGAAAGCCGGGCCGCGTCCTTAAGCCGGCGCAATACCTCCGTGGCCTTCTCCCCAATCGTACGAAACCTCCTGCGACCTCTTTCACTATTTCTGGCCGGCACGTAGGCGTATCCTGCATTATCAAGTGTCCGGTCACTGGGGTTAATCCGAACATCTTCTGCTCTTTGACACGGGTGCGTTTTGGTGCGCCGGCTTTCGTATCGCCCCGGCTTTCTCTTCGCGGCGAGCGAGACCGAGAGGCGAGTCCTGGAGGCCGCGGGCAGAGAGACGTGGAGGTTACGTTCAGGCCCGGACCGTGCGAGCCACTACCTTTGGAGCGGATCGGGTGGCGGCCGACAAGGTAGAGGCTTATTGGCCGCGGCCGGAAGGGCTTGCCTCTCGGTTTACATTGTGTGACGGTTTTTCCTCGGTCCATAAATATCCGGGCTAGGAGGACGTCAGAATGCAAACACAAGAAGCATGTAATTGGAATCAGAAATCAGGAAGTACAAGCTATATTTGGGGGGCGGCCCTTTTCGCGCGCGGATCGAGAACGTCGCGTAGGGCATCGCCGAGCAGATTGATGCCGAGCACGGTGATGAAAATACAGAGACCGGGAAAGAGCGGAAGCCACCAGGCGGTGCTGATATAGATTCGCGCATCCGCCAGCATGGTGCCCCAGGTCGGTATCTCCGGGGGAACTCCGACACCGAGAAAGCTCAAGCTCGCTTCGGCGATAATGGAAGAAGCCATGGCGAAGGTACCGATGACCAAAGAAGTCTGAATTAGATTTGGAATAATATGACGAACGATGATCTGTCTTTTGGTCGCTCCCAAGCATTGCGCGGCCAGAACAAATTCTCGTTCACGCAACGATAAGGTTTGTCCGCGAACAACCCGGCAATAGGGAATCCAGCGTTGCGCGACGAGGGCCAAGATCAAATTGAATAGACCCTGGCCAAGGAACGCCATGATCGTAATGCCAAGCAACAATGGTGGAAAAGCCCATATGACCTCCACGAGCTTTTGGATGGCGAAGTCGACTTTGCCGCCGAAGTAACCCGAGAATGCGCCGAGACCTACGCCGATCAGACCCGAGACGAAGACCACCGCGAAGGCGACGAGGAGAGAAACGCGGGCGCCGTGAATGACTCGACTGAAGATATCTCGTCCCAGGTTGTCGGTTCCGAGAACGTGAGCGGCGCCGATCCCTTGGGGCGCCTTGAGCATCGCGGTGAGCTCTTGCTTGTTCGGATCGAACGGCGCCAATGTCGGGCCGAAGATTCCCATCGTGATAAAGGTCAGCACGATCAGACTTCCCGTGCAGGCTTTGACATGAAGCCACGGGCGCAAACGATCCAAGAGAACCGGAGTTCCGTTAGTAGCGGATTCGAGGGTCAATGACTGCATAAAGAGCATCGATGATCAGATTGATAATGACGAACGCCACCGTGTAGGTCATGACGAGTCCGGTGACCAGTGGATAGTCGCGGGCATTGAGCGCCGTGATCAGCAAACTTCCGCTGCCCGGCCAGGCGAAAACCGTCTCAACGATGATCGAACCGCTCAGCAGCGTGCCGAGTTCCAGACCGACGACAGTGATAACCGGGATGAGCGCGTTACTCGTGACATGACGCCACACGACATTTTTTTCCGCTAATCCTTTGGCGCGCGCGGTCACGACGTACTCTTCGTTCATGGCTTCCAGAACAGCCGAGCGCGTGACCCGCATGAGAATGCCCAACATGTTCATCCCAAGAGCCAGGGCCGGCATGAAGATGTGCGTGAGCGCGTCCCGGACCGCGTGCCAGTTTTTCTGGATGACGCTGTCCAACAGGTAAAAGCCCGTAACTTGCGGGCCGGCGACGCCGTAGGTGCTGCGACCGGACGTGGGGAGAATGTTCAATATGCCGGCTAGAAGCAGAATCAGCATGATGGCCAGCCAAAAGCTCGGCATGCTGATGCCGAAAAGTCCGAAACTGGTGCCGAGATTATCCATCCATGAGTTCGGCTTCGATCCGCTCCAAACGCCTAGTGGAATGGCCAAGAGAGTGGCTATGATTATCGAAAAAATCGCGAGTTCGATCGTGGCGGGCAGCCGTGTTTTTATCACGCTGGTCACCGGCTCGGCGTATTTGAACGAGTTGCCGAACTCCCCCGTGAACGCCGATGTTACGAACCGCAAGTACTGGATGTACAGCGGGCGATCCAATCCCCAGCGCTCCTTGGCCTTCGCGACTTCAGTCGCATTGGTCTCCTCGCCCAGAAGCATCAGCGTCGGATCACCGGGAGCGGCATGAATCAACAGAAAGACCACGAGACTGATGAAAATCAGGACTGGAACCGTGCCTGCGAGTCGTTGAACTAGATAACCGGCCACGAACTTCTTCGTTTATGCCACAGCGGGGATGTC
>DASQUN010000806.1:0-2953 GCA_035641275.1 Candidatus Udaeobacter sp.
CATCCGGTGGTCTTCATGACGTTCGAGGGGCCTAAGGAATCAAGAGAGGATTGGATAATTCCGCGCTTCCGGCTCATCATCAAAAAAAACCCGCTCTACGACTGCGCGAATTTCCACATCAATATGCGGCCGCCAACGGAGGTCGCGGGGCTCAAGCGTATGATGCCCGTTTCCGCGCATTTGCTCGAGCAACGCAACCGCGGCCGGGTTTTCCTCCGGAGCGCGGACCCAGAGGAATTTCCCGGGGTCGATTCCGGCATGTTGGAACATCCCGAAGACCTCAGAGCGATGGTCGAGGCGATGCAGTTCATCGATGAGTTGGTGCACAAGGGACCCGCGAGAGAATTTTTTGGTCCGCTGATTCAACCCACTCCTGGCGACGATTGGGGAAGGTTTGCGCGCTCCACCTACGACAGCTATCACCATGGTGTCGGTACCTGCAAAATGGGGCCGGCGAAGGACAATATGGCCGTGGTCGATGAGAAACTGCGCGTGCATGAAATGCAGAACCTCTGGGTTGGTGATGCGTCGATCATGCCGGTGGTCAGCCATGCCAACACCAATTTGACATCGATCATGATCGGCGAACGGCTGGCGGATTTTGTCAAGGAAGTCGCTTAACCCGTTCCAGGTTCAATGTTTAAGGTTCAAGGTTATCGGATTCAGAAACGGTCAGGACGTTGAACTTTGAACCTGGAACTTTGAACTGATTGTTGGAGGCACGATGGCGGACTCTACCTTGAAAGCTGAGGATATCATTCGAGAAATCAAGAAAGCGGGGATTCACTTTATCGTTGCATTGCCCGATCGCGTGACGAGTCACCATCTTCTCAAGACCATCATGACCGATCCAGACTTTAGAGTCGTGCAGGTCTGTAAAGAGGACGAAGGCATATCGATTTGCAGCGGCCTTTTCGCCGCCGGCCAGCGCTCGCTGCTCATGATGCAGTACACAGGATTGTTGGACTCGGTGAATTCGCTGCGCGGCGTCGCCATGGAGGGGGAGAACCCGGTCTGCATGCTGGTAGGCCTTTTAGGAAAAGAGCCGGGGGTCGCCCCGAGCCAATCGAAGAAATACGGCGTGAAAATTATTGCACCCGTCTTGGACACGATGGGGATTGAGCATCACTGGGTCGAGGCGCCCGGCGATACGTCGAAGATCGTGCCAGCCATCGAAAAGGCTTATGCCCGCACGCGCCCAATGGCTTTACTTATCGGAAGGGAGCCACGCTAGCCATGATGAAACGAGACGAATGCTTGAAAGTTTTCAAGCGTCATCGCAAAGACGAGATCGTAGTGGCGGTGTACATGGCGGCACAGGAAATCACTCACATCATGCCGAACGAGCTGAACTACACTTTCACTGGCGCCATGGGTCAGGGCTCTTCCCATGCTTTGGGTCTTGCGCTGGGTCGGCCCGACAAGCGCGTGGTTGTCTTCGACGGTGACGGTAGCTTGCTGATGAATCTCGGCACTCTGGTGACCATCGCTAACGCGGCGCCAAAAAATTATCTTCACTGCCTGTGTGAGAACGGCACCTATGAAACCAACGGCGCGGTGCCGATTCCGCGCGCCGGGCAGGTCCGCTTCGTCGAGATGGCTAAAGCGGCTGGTTATCCAAAGACCTACGAAATCGCAAGCCTGGAAGATTGGGATCGCGCGCTGCCGAAACTTCTCAAAGAAGACGGGCCGATCTTCATCGACCTCAAAGTCGAGCCGGGAGAAGCCTATCCGGAAGATTTTCGGCGGCTTTACAGTATCGAGTACCGCGATAAGTTCCGCCAGGCTCTTAAGAGAAGCTGAACGATTACCCAGAAATCGACCAGCGTGATTTCAATCCGCAACGACGCGTTTTGTGCTTGTCCATGAGACCGCGTGCGCTGATCTTCTGGTATCATGTCCCCGCAAGCCTTGGCTCTGATTACTTCCATCAGTTATGCGGGGGCGTTGGTTTGCTCCCGCCTTGGCCTCAGATACTCAACGCCGACAACGGTGACCCTGGTTTCGGTCCTGATACAGAACGTTACGCTTTGGACAGCCGTCTTCGTCCTGTCCGGTATCCCCTCCGTGTCTTGGATTGCGGTTGGCCTTTTCGGTATCGTCGGCGTCTTTCAACTCGGGGTTCGTCTGTTGGCCTATACGGGAGTCTTGAAGATCGGCGCGTCGCGCAGCAGCGCTCTCCAGTCGATTAACCCCCTGGTCGCCGCCACGATCGCCATCGCGGTGCTCAAGGAATCCGTGACCGCACTCATTCTTGCTGGAACCCTGCTCGTTGTGGCGGGGATCGTTCTTGTGTCCTGGAAAGCGGAACAAGAGCTGCCCAGTTTTCGTTGGTGGCATTTGTTGCTCCCGGTGGGCGCAGCGTGTCTCACCGGCGTGAATCACCCGATGCGGCGCTACGCGCTTAGCCTCTCCAATGAGCCGCTATTCTTCTCGGCGTTCATGGGCTTCGTAACATTGATCGCGTTCGTCGGCTACATGCTCGTCTCCCAGCAAGAGCCGCGGCTTGTCTGGGATCGAAGAGCGCTGCTGCCATTTTTGTGCACAGGGGTTTTCGAAACGTTCTCGATCATTCTCATTATCACGGCTTTGAGCATCGGCCCGGTCGTGGTCATCGCTCCGATTGCCGCGACCTATCCGGTCTGGGCGCTTATTGGCGCCAAGTTGTTTTTGCAGAACGTAGAACACATCGGGGTTCGGGCCGCCGTCGGGATCCTGAGCGTCGTCGCCGGTACGATCGCCATTCATTTAGGCCGATAAACGGTACTTGTCACCCGAGTTCGGCTCGAATAAGATCAGCTCGGAGGTCGAAATGAAAATTTACGACATTTCGCTTGGTCTGTCGCCCGATACCGTCCGCTGGATCAGCGCACAGCCGATGGAGCTCATTGCACGCAAGCGCACTAGCCAGGGAGATGTGAACAACTCGTCGTCCATTCACTCGAGCGTCCAC
>DASQUN010000807.1:0-2422 GCA_035641275.1 Candidatus Udaeobacter sp.
TTTTGCGCAGCGAAAATGGAGCCCCATATATTCTCGACTATTTTCTCGGGCTGCGGTGTTGGTTATCGCCTGCCTGTCGCTTTCTGCCAGGATCGGTTGAGGCTCGCAAAGAACAGTCCCGCCATGATAAACAGGCCGACGAGGCCCCATAAGAGCGGCTCGTAAGTCGCCCACTGGTCAAATATCGCTCCGGCAATCACCGGGCCGAGAACTCCTCCCCATGTGTAGAACAAAGTCATGTAGCCGCGAATCTTGGCGTAATGCTTCCTACCAAACAAGTCTCCGACCACTGCCCAGCCGAGCGGGAAAGTTGTCTCCACGGCGGCAAAGAAGATCGTAAACAGGCATAAGGACCAAAGCGAGTTGCTAACGATCGGCAAGAACATCGCGCCAGCGGCGATGAATAAGATGAACGCGGTCAGCAGAGGTTTATTCGACTTGTCGGCAAACCAGCCCAGGATGAGCGTCGCCGCCATGCCGAGAAATGCATAGACGCTCAGCAACAAAGCCGCCTCCGACTGACTCAATCCTTTCCAAACCATCAGCGGCACGAAATGAACCGAGATCGCATGGTACGAACCATTGCGAATACCCGCCGCGAGCACCGATCCCCAGAACGCGAATGACCGCAGCGCCTCTGCCACGGTGACATCGCCATCCGATTTGGTCCCATACCCTGAGCGGTCTTTGCCGATTTCCGCGGTCACTGGCTGATCGCCGTCGGGTAGGAGATCCATGCTCTCCGGCGAGCGACGAATCGTGAGACTCAGCGGTAGGCCGATCATTAGAAACAAAATCCCTCCAATGGCGGCGCCCCAACGCCAGCCCCAGGATTGTACGATGATGCTCAAGATCGGGGCGACCAGAACTCCGCCTAGCCCAAATGCTGCGCTGCTGATGGTGATGGCGCGGGCGCGGTAGCGGATGAACCAAGTGTTGATCAACACCATGGGCGCATGCATGAATCCGCCAGCGTGAGCGAGAGAGATAACACCGAGATAGACGATCAAAAAAGTTGCGTAGCTGTTGACCTGGGAGAGCAGCAGGTAGCCGACACCCATGAGCAAAGCCGCCGCCAGCATGATCGGCTTTGGGCCATAGCGGTCGAGCAAGTGACCGACGATCGGTCCTTCGATGGCGCCTTCCGCGCGCGCTAGTGAAAAAGCCAGCGACGTCGACGTTCGATTAAGATTTAGATCTTGGCTGAGAGGAAGAAAAAAAACCGTAAAGCCGAAACTATGAAGTCCCGCGCCGAGCACACGCAACGCGCAACACGCGGCCACCATGCGCCAGCCATAGAAGAGTCCGGTTATCTTCTTGAACAAAAGAACGGTCCCGTAGCGGTGATTCGGAATTTAGACTTAACATGACGTGCCGCTGAGCGAAAGCGAAGAATCGTCCGCGGGCCGCTCTTCTCCTGTGTTTCCGTGCCTAAGCCGTGAATTAGCCAAACTATCTTGCACCACGGCAACCTTTTGAGCGTCCGCGGCGCAATGCAAGCCATTTAAGTCAGAATTTCCGAGGCCTGTCGATTGGCAGCGGTAATTAGCCGGGCAGTAAAAAATTCTCCTGACGTTTTCGTGTCGTTCCCGACATGGGTTCTAGAGTTCTGGCAATGAGTGGCAGCGCTTTGGCCAAAAATGGGAACGGTGGTGGTGTCTCTGCCGACCTGTCACCCAACCGCACCAGCGTAAGCGGCTTTACGGTGACGGTGGGTTGCGATAGCACGACCGAGGCACTCACCGGCGCTCTGTCCGTATACATTCTTCAGCCTTCGGGCCGCCTGCTCAGTATCGGCATCTTCAACCAGACCGTGACTTGTAATACGCCTGTGTCCGACCAAATTATACCTGTGACGGTAAACGCATTTTCGGGGCTCACCTTCAAGCCGGGTCCAGCGACACTCCTGATTCGATTCGTCACCACCAATCCAACGACCTTGGAGTCCATTGTCGAGGAAACTGGTTCCAGAGTCGATCTTCATTAAGTTAAGTTAGCAGCCCACTTTCGAACCTGCCTAGGGCGCCTCGGGTGCAAAGTGGCTAGCCACTTTGCACCCGATTGCCTTTGTCAATTTTATGAAATTTGAAACCGACTGCTCTCGTGAGACGAAAAATCGCGCCGCGATAGGCACCAGTAGGCGCTGCTGATACTCGGCAAGTTTTCGTCAATGCTTTGAGATGAACTTCAAGTGCCCCTCGGCATCGGGTTCTAGTCTGTGGATGTCCCACTCTCCTCGTGGTCCGGGTTTTTCCAGTTTTTGCGCGAGAATGACTTTGCTACCGTCCGTGCGCAAGTTGATCAGCCCATAAACTGATACCGTCCTCTCGATCCCTTCCAACAGCTTTTGAATTTTGGCGTCGAGACGCACTCGAACATCTTCGTTTTCCGCCTTGTCTCTAAGTAAGATTAATTCTTTCAC
>DASQUN010000808.1:0-4486 GCA_035641275.1 Candidatus Udaeobacter sp.
GATGCTGCAACGTCACGCGCACCGCCATGCCGGCCGCCTGAGAATGGCCGATCAGCGCCGCGCGGTCGAGACCGAGGGCGTCGATGAATTTGACGATGAATTGCGTTCGGTACGAGGCTGTGTAGTCGGTCGGATTGTCCGATAGGCCGAAACCCGGCTGATCGTAGGCGATGGCGCGGAATCCCGCCGCGCCGAAGGCAGGCAAGTTCCGTTCGAACGCGCGCGCGGATGAGCCTAGAGAGGCTCCGTGCAGAAAAATCACTGCCGGACCCGTCCCTTCTTCTAGGTAACAGATCTTAAGTCCATCAACCTGAATAGTTTTTTCCATCGTGTTCTCGCTTTCTAAATTTATATTTCGTATTCCTTCGGTCCGTATTCTTTAAGTCCGCCAAACACGGGACAGGTGGGGAGACAGTCCCCACAGCCCGTTCATTCGTTTTCCAGAACTTCGTATATGTGGTGGGTATCCTGCATTTTCGGATGGACCGCGCGCTCTAAAGCAGTGATCGTCGGTGAAGTCGCCTTTCTCCGCTACTGCCGACAGCGCATCCATGGGCGTCGCGGAGGCTTCAGACTCGCTTTGCCTCAGCAGCTCCTCGGCAAGGAGCCTTCCGGGATTTTCCATAACAGAGCTGATCAGCTCGCGGCGAGAAGACGCTCGTGTCCCTTCTTAGAAATGGGCGCGAGCCCGGAGGCGATCAGGGTCCAGCGTTCGCCACCTGCGCCGTAAAATACGTCGCCTCCGGTAGTGGCAGCGAAGACCGAATAGCTATCGCCCCATTGTTCGAGGCAGAGGGCGCCGAATTCGTGCTTCAGACTCTCGGGGAGTCCGCCGCCAACCCTTCTCCAGTTTTTTCCTCCATCGTTGCTCCGGTAGATTTTTCCTCCTGCGTGTGCTCGCAAGCCGGCCTTGCGCCAGGTGGTCGGGTTGTGTTCGGCAGCAGCAACGAACATAACGTCGGGATTGTTCGGATTCCAAACGAAACCATCGGGATAAACGTCCGGCGCCCAATCAGGACTGGTCCACCGCTCCCAGCGCTCCCCGCTGTCGAAAGTGACGTATAGTCCAGCCCCGCCGGTAACAAAAATTTTCCTGGGATCTCGCGGGTCGATGAGCGCTCTGTGGACGTCATAAAAATGCTCGGCCGGGCGATTTTTGTCGCGCAAAAAGCCGACCGTATTGAGCTCTGTCCAGCTTTCCCCCGAGTCGGTGCTTTTCAACAACGCTCCCTGCTCGATGCAGGCGTAGATTGTCGCCGGCTCATGGGGGTCAAAGGTAATGAATTTCGTATGCGCGACATGTGGCGGAGCTGGAAAAGACCATTCCGGAGTGCTCGGCACGGCGCGCAGGGCCGACAGTTCAGTCCAATGAAGTCCCAAGTCTTCGCTGTAAAATAGATGAGCCGGTTCCGTCCCCGCATAGATGCGGGTCTTGCCGTCGGCGGCAGCGCAAGCCAGACTGTAAACGTCGTGAACCGCGAGACCGGTATCTCGCCGTTCCCAAGTTTTGCCGCCATCGCCGCTCGCATGAACCGAGCCGAAAAAAGCACCGGCAAAAATAACGCCGCTGGTCGGCTCGAAAACTATGGAGCTGACATGCAGGCCCCGTAGCGCCTGATGCGCGACGCGCCACTCCCCATCGTCAGCGCGTTCGATAAGAATCAATCCGTCTTTGGTGCCGATCCAGAGTTGGCGCGACTCCTCGGCAGAGGAATAAACGTTCGAGCCACCATGAGAAAGTCCGATCGCCATAGCTCACCTCCTGAAAATGGAGTTCGAGGAAACTTTACCGAGACCGAGACGCTGAGCGAGAACCAATCTATCAATGTGGCTTCTCGCACGTCAATAGTTCATAGGACTGGTTAGCCCTTTGCAAGGAATGAGGGACCCCTTAGCCTGACCAGTTCCGCACTGCAAACGCGGCGCGGCGGGATGCACAGCCGCATCAGCGACTACAGGGTTGCTTCTCTGGATACTGCGAATGGGCAACCGCGCTGTCCGGTCCTAAGCTTCAAAAGAGTTGCTTGCAGAGAACTCTCATGGCGAGCAGAGTTTTATTCAGGCATCAACCACTTGACCTGGTTTCTTCCAGCCCGTTTGGCGCGGTACAGCGCCCGATCCGACACTTCAACTATCGAGCCGCTCTCGATTTTATTCCCCGCCCGTGCTGCAGTTGCGCCGGCACTGACCGTGATCGTTATGTTCCCATTTGGAATCATGACGGAAGTTGCCGCTAGTTCTCGAGAAACCCTTTCTGCCAGCTGAACTGTCGCCTCGGCATCGCAGCCGGGAGCAATGATGAGAAACTCATCACCGCCGTAGCGACCCACCATGTCATAGGATCGTACCGCTAAAGCCATACGACGGGCCGATTCCTTCAACACCTGGTCCCCCACCATATGGCCATAGGTATCATTGACTCCCTTAAAGTGATCAAGATCCAGGAGGATTACCCCCACGGAAGCCATCTCCCGTTCTGCCCGGTTAAGTTCCTCGGTGAGCCGTTCGAGAATTGCCGCATGGCTCAATAGCCCCGTCAGTCCGTCGTGCGTGGCCCGAATCTCAAGCGCCTTTTGCGCGGTCAACAGCTCCTGCTGGAGATCGAGAATGCGCTGCCCTGCACGCAATCGGACGCCTAACTGTTGGGCATGAAACGGTTTGACGATGTAGTCGTCTGCGCCGGCTTCCATTCCTGCAACCAGATCATCCAACTTTGACATCGCCGTAAGCAAGATAATGTAGACGTACGGGGCGTGGGTTCGCTGCCGCACTTTGCGGCATATTTCCGGCCCGCTCATTTCGGGCATTAGCCAGTCGAGAATGGCAAGTTGGGGCGCATCGGGACCTTGGAGTGCCATCCAGGCTGCCATGCCGTCGTTCACCGCCTCAACCTCATAGCCAAGTCTGGTCACGATAGAGTTTAAAAGGGTTCTAACGTTTGCTTCATCATCGGCGATCAGGATCTTCATAAGGCTTAAATGTATTTAGCTGCGGAAAAATGAACTTTGAAAGCTAATGATTGCTCAGGAATCAGTCTCTATTCAGTCCAGCCTGCAGACACTATCGTAGCAATCCCTTCGAAAAAATCCATAGTTAGCACGCCTGGTGCCCTCTTTTGATAAGCGGAAGCTGAGGAGCTTTTCGAAGTTTCCTGTCACCTGATAGGAATATAGGCTGTGCTATGGAATCGAGTCGATCGATGGTTTGGACATGGAGTCACGGGCTTAACCGACCTTCCTTGCGTAATTCTTGTTGGGCCTGTTTGAGTATGCGGTCGTTGATCACGCGGTCGAGGGTCATCCTTTTGTCGACGACGCCAGCCCGGATGTCTTCGTCCAGCATGATTTGAATTCCGTCGAAAGCAACGGATAGATCGACAGCATAGCCGGGGCTGAAAAGATCATAGGCTCGATTCACGACATCCGCCTCGCCTTTGAGACCCGCGGCGAACCCCGTCTGGATTGCTTCTTTCTTGTTGTTCTTGGCAAACAGCATCCCGAGTATCACTGCCTTAAGAAATCTTTTGGTGGTCTCAGGGTATTTGTGCAGCACTTCGCCCCGTGTGACGAAGACGCTTTGAGGGATTTTGAGCGCCTCGTTCAGATTGACGATCATCGGGTAACCCTTGTCGAGGAGCCTCACGGCGTCTTCGGCGGAGAAGGGTGCGGCGGCTATTAGGCCTCGTTCGAGGGCGACTGCGCGCACCGCGGTTCCTCCAATGGCCCGGAGCACGACGTCTTTGTCGGGATCCAGGTTGTTCCTCTTGAGATAAATCCTGATGGCAAAGTCCGAGAAGGCACCGGCGCCGGTCACGCCGATGATCTTGGCGCGCAAATCCTCAATGGTTTTGACTTCTTTGCTGCCGAGGAGCGTGTAATTGGTGTAATTGGATTGAGAGGCAATGATGTGGACGTCAAGGCCTTTAGCGCGGCTGCGAATGGGCGCCTGCGCGCCGCCGACGCTTGCGATTTCGACGTCGCCCGAGATCAGCGCCGCCAATGCGGTCGGACCGCCGCGAACGAAGATCGGTTCGACCGTAAGGCCGTAGTCTTTGAAAAAACCCTTGGCGATCGCGATGCGGAACGGGAGCTGATTGTTCCAGGAGAGGCTAACGAAGACGACGCGGAGCGCCTTCTTTTCCTGGGCCTCGACCGCTAGAGGCAACAATAGGAGGGCGACCAGAGTTGCGCCGAGCGGCAGCCACTTGTCCGCGTTGCGCGGTTTCATGGATTTCTCATGGACACCCGTCTGGTAGACTTCGGGGAAAGGCCGCGACGTTTCCTACACGTTAGAACTAAAAACTTAACCTCTACGGTACCATTTGATCGATTGAAGCGCCGATCAGCCGCTGCCCTTTGGTCTTACCTCACGTACGTTCTTCAGCGTTTCGCTTCCAGCTCTTGCTTGACCTCTCGCATGAGTCTGAAACTCAATACTTTCTCCGGCGGGATATCCTCTTTGATTTTAAGCGGGGCCTTGACGTCGA
>DASQUN010000809.1:0-7879 GCA_035641275.1 Candidatus Udaeobacter sp.
AACACCCAACCATGGGCGTTTGTTTTTCATAGGGGGACCTCGCGACGTTTCAGATCACCGCTTCCCGTAGAGCTTCTCGATGAACCCGCTCGTCTTCAGCTCGTCCACAAAGCGCAGATCGACGAAATCCTCCGCTTTGGCCTTTGCGGCCTTGGGATCCAGGCTGGCCTGAATCTCGAGGGTGGTCTTTAGACCCTCTAAAGTGGGATAGGTGTCCTCGACCAGAAGCTCCTTATTGGAGTCGTACACCTCCTCGAAGAAAGTGCGACTCGGCCCGCGCGCATATTTCTGCATGATCCTCACCGCCGGGTCTTTGTGGTTTTTGTAGTAGTGGACCGTTTCGGCCATCGCCTTGACCATGCGCTGAACCATATCGGGATTATCCCGAATCATCCGCCTGGTAGATACCGTGCACGTAAACTGAAACGGAATATTGAGCTTCGCCATATCGATAACCACCTTGAGGCCGAGTGTTTCTCCTCGAATCTTTTCCCCTTCGGTCCCCACCGTGAAGTCGAGCTGTCCGCTCGCTACGGCCGCCACGCGGGCTGGGCCGCCACCGATGGTGACCCCTTTGACATCCTTGAGTGAGAGACCGACTCCTTTGAGGGCCAGCCGCAAAGCGAAGTCCGCCGCTGTCCCCGGAATATGCATGGCTGCGGATCTCCCTTTGAGATCTTCCGGAGACTTAATCTCCGGCTTGCCGAATATGTAATAAGGTAGCGTGTTGGTCATGCTGTTGATGATGGCGATGTCCCCGCCCGCCAGTTTGCCGTTAATGACCGCGGTTCCTACGCCGCTCGAGAAGCTTACGTCCCCGGCAATGAGACTCTGGATACCGCGGGTGCTGCCGTTGATGAAAATCAACTCGACATCCAGACCATGCTTTTTAAAGATTCCTGCGTCCTTGGCCACCCAGTACACGGAAGACGAGGCGGGTGAATCCGATATGTAGGCGACGTAGCTCTTCGCTTGGGCCAAGCCAGCCAGCGCCGGAATGGCGGCAAGGAGCAGGACCAAAACGGCACCGGTAGCCGAACTTTTCATAGACACCTCCTTTTTTGCGCGGAAGCGAGCCCTTGTCATAAACCCTCCTCTAGAAGCCAACTCTGCCGTAGAGTTACCGGTATAAACCGCTCTGTTCGAGCTCCCGGATTAGACTGTCGTCGATGAATTGTTCCGGTTTTGCGTCCTTGGCTTTAGGGTTTTTGCTTTCCCGCAAGATTTCTACAATCCCATCACGAGTCGGGTAGGGAACTCGGACAATGTAATCCAACGCAAATCTGTAGGTGGCCTCAAGCACTTCGGAATCTTTCGACCGGGTGTACTTTCTCAGAACATTGAGGCTGAGGGTTTTGTCACTGACCATTGACTTCACTCCCTCGGAGTAAGCGCGCAGCATCGCAAGCACCACGGCTCGATTCTTCTTAATGTAAGCTCGCGTAGTAATGACGGACACATGCGGGAAAGAGATGCCGGCCTTACCCATGTCGACCAAAAGTTTTCCTCCGCCTTTTTCAACATCGAGATTCGTCGGCGGCGAAAACGGCGCGGCGAAGATCGCTCGCTTGAGTAGCGCCGCAGCCATCCCCTGCATCCCGCCGCCGATTTGAATAATCGGCACATCTCGCACCGGTTCCAGCCCGTGCTTTTTAAGCACCCTGCGCATCGTGAAATCGCTCGACGAGCCGAAGCGAGTGACGCCCACCGGTTTGTTTTTCAAATCCTCGACAGAGCGAATTTCCGGCACCGTCATGACGTAAAACGCCGGCACAATCCCGACGCCTCCAATAAAAACCGCATCTCCCCCCTCCAATCCCAAATCGACCACAGGACTGCCACCAGCCAGGACGATCGAGGCCTCTCCCCCAAGCATCGCTTGCATAACGGCACTCGCGCTCTGAATGTATATCAGATTCGCATCCAGGCCGTGCTTGTCGAAAATTCCCGCGTCCTTCGTTACCCAAAGACCTAAAACTAAGCCGCTGATGGAAGGATAGATAATATTGATCCGCTCTTTCGTATGTCCGAACGACGAAAATAGAGTGAATGCGATCAGCGCTGCTGCCACGATGTAGAATTTTGCTCTCATCAACGCCGTGCCTCCGCGGTTGAGGGGGCGACCTTGACAATCTTATTCCGCCGCGACCTATTCAAAACCTACTTTATATCGACAGCCCTTTTCGCTTTGGAATACCGGTCAAGGCTAATCCTGTTGCTAAGCTTTTACAATCCATCACCGGACACAACGCGATCCCACCATGCTGAGACCAATGTCCGGCGGATTCGCATGCCGAAGCGTCGAACGCCGTCGGATCGTAGAGTACATATCCGCGGAATTGCGATCGACAAGTTTGGCGCTGTCGCGACGAACGAGATACGACCTCCGTAGCCGACCAGTCCAGGTACTCCCGACCATGGCCCTGAACTGGCTAGTGGGGTCAATTGTTCACGGACTGGGCGCGGAGGAAATTAATCCTTCCGGACTATTGGGAACTCACTTACCGAAGAAGCCTGCTACGTTCCAGGTAAAAAGGGAGCGGAGGGAACTCCGCGGCCTAATAGTTGGTTATACAAATAAAAGGAGGCTCCATGTCCCTTTCACGTCGTGAATTTCTGACTCTAATCGGGAGCACCGTGCTTACCGGGCACGAGCTTTGGCGATCCGAGAGTGCTGACGCCAAAGTGTGGTCGCTTGACGATTTCACGCGGAATATCCAGTCTGGTGGCCCGCCCAAAGACGGTATCCCTCCGATCGACAAGCCTAAATATGTCCCGGCGGCGGAAGCAGAAAAATTTCTAAAGCCCAACGATATCGTTTTCGGATTGGATTACCAGCGACTAGCTAAAGCTTACCCGCAGAAGATTCTGGTGTGGCATGAGATCGTCAACGATGAAATAAAGGGCGAAAAAATCGCAATTACTTACTGTCCACTAACTGGGTCATCTGTCGCCTTTCGCGGCCGGTCTCGCGACGGGGCTATGCTCACTTTTGGGACAAGCGGGAAGCTCGTCAACAGCAATCTCCTGATGTACGACCGGCAAACCGATAGGCAGTGGCCCCAGATTTTGGGCATGGCAATTGACGGAAAAAATAAAGGGACCTTGTTAGAGGAGATACCGCTCGCCTGGACCCATTGGTCGCGCTGGCGCCAGCGACACCCCGATACGGTGGTGCTTTCGACGGATACAGGCTACTTCCGCTCCTACGGAACTGATCCGTACGGCTCCTACGATAAGTCGGGAACCTACTACGATTCGGGCGGCCTTGAGAGCCAGGCTGTAAAATGAGAATGAATCCATTCGGTTCAACGAGATGAAGATGACCAAATTATCGCTAGATCAAGCGTCGCTGGAGAGAAGTTCCGCAGCTTCATCTCTTCAATCATTCGGTCACGTAAGGCTCCCATAAATGCCTCCTTGAGTGAATTTTGATTCACGGAGGCTATCACCGCGCTCAGAAAGAGCGTCAAAAGAAAAGATCAATGATAAATTAACAGTCGGAACATTACCGAAGGCGCATCGATCGAACGGACTCTCGACGCCACCGCGAAGCGGTCCAACGACGCTTCGTTTTCTATCGAAACGAAATCAGTTTAGTCCTGGCGGTCAAGGCCAATGAGGCCCTGGCCCGGGAACTCGCCAAGGAATTCACCCGCCTGTTAGCATTACCCTCAATCCGACAGTTATGGCGGGCGCGGAAGGCTCATGCGCAACTGAAGTCGAGGCCGAGCAGGAAGCGGTACGAATAGGCAAAAATTGGGTTGATCGCCAAACATCGTGATGCGGTCTCGGCCTGAATTATACCAAGCTGATCTAAGAGAGAGCCTTGCGAGAGGACTCTCGGGCAAGCCGGTTCCCTAGAACCAGTATCCACGCAAGCCGGTAGCTGCAGCGCTTCCTCTCCAACCGCCTTGTTACATTGCATCGCAGGTCGACTTCGATTAGATATAAAAATGAACGAGAAACTCAAACGAAACCGGTTCGCCTTGGCGTAACGTTCATTTTTCTGTACGGCCATGAAAGGACAAGCGGTAGCCCTAATCGCTCCCATTTTCTTGGTGCTTGTTTCCGCCGAGATATTGGCGGCCGGGGGATCTCGCCATTTTGGCCACTTTAGGTCTGGCCATCTCGCCGGGAGCTTCAGGCAATCTGGCCGCTTCCATACATCCTTTGGCCGTCATGGATTGCATCTAAACCCTGGTAACCGTCATGTCCACCGTCATCCCTTCGGCCACCGTAAACATTTTCACCAGAAGGTTTTTAGGCCGCATCATCATTTTGGCCATCATCACTTCGTCATTCATCGCCCTGGCCTCCATAGCGGCTTCTTCTTTGGTCATCGGGTTATCAACGTTCGCCCTTCCTCTGTGGTCATCTGGTCCCATCCCGGGGGAATTAGCGATTACACTGTGTCACCCCCTGCACGCATCATAGATGGAGAGAGAGTGCTTGAGAGGCCGCTTATCACAATAATACTGCGCCACCGTCACGAGCTAAGCCTTTCGCCGGAGCAAGTTCAGGATCTTGGAAACCTGAGAGCCGGATACCAGCGCGAGGCAATCCGCTACGAAGCCGATATCCGTATCGCCGAAATGGATCTGCAAAGGCTTTCAAAGACGGACCCGGTGGATCTAGAGCAGGTTAACGCGAAGCTGCAGGAAATTGAGCATCTGAAAGTGGAGCTACGGCTTGCCCGGATCGGCGCTATCGAGCAGGGAAAAGCGTTGCTATCCTCTGAGCAGCGCGAGAAGCTCTCAGCTCTGCTCGGTGAGGCTCAATACTCGCGACTGGACGACGAACGCTTCAGCGAAACTACAAAAGATCAACCTTAGCCGCTTATTTGCACGACTGGCAGTTCTTGAGTTTTTGATCGTGCAGCGCAGTCCGTTCTGGGCGTGCGCCAATAAAAATGGCAGACGTTTTGTCTGCCATCAAAGATTAGAAAGAACTATAAAGGAGCCTGCAGTAACTTGCCCGCAAACCGCTCCAAGTCGATCCTCGGGAGCGGTGTCATTTTCTGAGCTGCGTTCGTGAAGGCGTTGTCAAACTGAATCGAGTCGGCTCCGGCTCAACGAAGTAGCTCGTGGTTGTTTCTCTTCGGCCATCCAGGCGAGGATATTGATCTTTCTCTGTACAACCGAAGCCGGCTTTTTGTCGGGTGCGCAGCGTTAGAGGCCGGGTCTCTAAATTTTTTGAATTTGGGCTCGGGAAAGGTGAGGTCGCAATTTCATTCTGCTCCGACTGAGCTTACCACCGGCCATATGGGTTTTGCTGAGTCCTTTCCACATAGCGGAGCGTCAGGCGATACTGGTAAGGCTTTCTTCGATCTCGCCTTTCACCAAAGTCATCTTCACTAATCGCATCTTGCAGCGACTAAATAAAAGGGTCTTATTAGAAACGGGATTTCTGGAGAATGTAAGCAGCCTTTCAGAACCGGAATTCAGGCCAGTAACAGGATCCAATATTCGTGAATCACGAATGTCTTTTCAGAAATTCGATGAGCGCAGAGAAGTCACACGATTGTAAGCGAAGGTGATGGAAGCAGGAGCAGTTATGGAGTCTCGAAATCCTACGAAGGTGTTGGGCAAAGTTTGCCCGCGTTGTGGCCAAATAGGGCCGGTTTTCTATGAAACAGAAAGCAGGATTGTCTATGAATGTCCCAGTAAACATCAATATGAGACGAGGAAGTGGCAACGGCGTGTGGTAGGCGTGCGTCGTCTGTTGCTACAGCTTATTCGACGGTAACCATCAAGGGGATCGTGTTACTTCATTTTGCTCAACCAAGCTTACCACTAACCCATACGGGTTTTGGTGAGTTCTTTCCACGTAGTGGAGCGTGAGTCGATACTGGTAAGGCTTTCTTTCTGTCTTAGTCCGTCCGACGTAGGTTATCCTCTCACCGAGAAATCTGACCACGAGAGGATCGCTGCCATCGACTCTGTAAGAATCAACCGTAAAAACTGAGAGACCCTGTTGGTTACGATCTGCTTGAGCTGCTCTCTGGCTACCGGCTCAAAAGCGGCTTAGCAGTTCTGGCGGGATCGGACTGCTTATTAGAGTGGATCCTGTACATTGCCGGCGCAGTTCGCGCCCTTGCGCAATTGCGTATCTGCATTTTTTTTCCCACTTCTTTGCGCGATCTGCGCTTTGCACCCTTTCCTCCCGAACTTCCCCTTCGACCGCTTGGTGACAAAGCCGTCATATATCCTGGACAACTGGCGCATCTGCACGACTCCCAGCCGTCGCCCGCGGCCATCCAACAACGAGCCCCTTACGAATTCCTTCCCAAAATCTTGAGACGGCGCGTCCAAATTTCTTCCTAAATACTAGGGATACGGGAGCGGATGGTGACATTTTTCAACAAGCCCGGGGAAGGAGTTGAGTTTACGCCCGCATTTAGCACCCCTTTAACTTGCTGAAATCGTTAGCAAAATACCTACGTCTCTGGATACATCTCAGCATAAATAGTGCTAAGGAAGGTAGCAAACTGGGCCCGGACTAGATCTGCATCCTCGTAGTCGGAAAGCGTAATCGTCGCCTTAGGGTCAACGGGGGGTTTGCCCGGCTCAGGCGGCTTCACTGATGAACAATGCGTGCCTGCGGCAATCAAGCTTGAGCCATCCGCAGCATCGCGCAGCCGCGGCTCTTCCGTTGGTGCCTGAGTCATTTGTACCCAGGGTTGCAGTACCGGGCTGACAACATTGGGTGGTCTCGTCTCGTGTAGCCGCGCAACAGTAAGCCAAATCTCATCCTCGCTGTCTGGTCCGGCGACGTTAATGCGGATACCCGGCAGCCCTCGGAGTTCGTGTTCGTAGAGCGCGAAGAGACCATGTGCGGCGACGGTAGCCGCTGGTTTTCCGCGTAACCGAGCAGACTGCTGAGCAAACTCGATGAGGGAGAGAAGCCGATCTCCTTCGATGCTCATGACGCTTCCAAGTTATAGTTGGATATTTCTTGCCATTGCATTCCGGGTGCCCGGACTCGCGTAAATATCCTTAAAAATGACGACCCTGTCAGCCTATCGGGTAAGTGTAACCGTAAATCCCAAATTTGAGAAGAGAATTCCTCAAGAACGTAAGAATAGGCAGGCCGTCGCGCTTATACTTCTCGGCCGTTTCGACTTTCGTGCCGAAGCTGCCGTGTTTCCATTTTGGACTTCCACGATCTCCCACAACCAGATAGCGGAGGTTCTTCGTCACTGCTTTCGCTATGATGCCGCCACGTTTCTCAATCTGTGTGTGACAGGATTCCCGTGGACCATAAACAAAATCGCCGGTCAGACAGAAGCGGATCGTGGAAAATTCACATATGGCTATAGTGTCGTACATGAGCTCACTGACATGCGTGGCGGCGGCGAGCGTTTCGGCCGTTCCGCCGATTAGATGCTGGAGGATTTCCAGCAAGTGTGGCCGCTCCGCGTCCGTGATCACGCCGTCGACTATGATGCCTTTCACTCTTTTGTGAGATGATGTCGCCCGGAAACCGCCGGGCAATCTCATCATTCTGAGTCAGCCAATTATTTAGGAAGTTGATCTCGTGATCGGTCAGATGGTTGTCGCAGATAAGCCCTTGGGCGATCCCAATTAGCGCGGACGCCGAACGCTTGAAGTCATTCACATACTTCATACGTTGTCGGGCGAAATCATTGATCATAAGTTCCTCTGAATATTAACGTCACCTGGTCCATCTGCCACGCGAGAAGGCAGAGCCAGAAGATAACGACGACAAGGCCTGGATCGACAAACACGGGGCGGTGGGGTAGGTGAAGCCATGTTCGCTCGGTTATCGCCGGTCTGCGTAGATGTGTGACGGGCGCTTGCGGTTCATTCGGCTTTTACCTGCTTAGGCGCTCCATCGCACGCCGCACCAAATCGCC
>DASQUN010000810.1:0-17101 GCA_035641275.1 Candidatus Udaeobacter sp.
ACGCCCGCCTGAATCGCGCCCGATAAAATCTGACGCCCGCCGTACCATAACAGCAGGCCAATGGTCAGCGCGCTGAAGATTTCGATGATCGGAAAGAACACGGCGTTGTAGCGGACGCTCCGAAGCAGCACGTTTCGATAGCCCAAATTGATCTCCTGGAACCGCCGGTACATTTTCTCTTCCTGCCCGAAAGCCTGAATCGTGCCGATGCCGGCGATATTTTCCTGTAGGCTGGCGTTGAGCCGCGCCAGAATCAGGCGGCTTTCACGATAAACCTCTCGTGCGCGGCGCCGATAAAACCGGCTAATGTAAAGGATCAGCGGAAATGCCGCGAGGCAGACCAGCGCCAGTTTCCAGTCGAGCCACAGCATCGCCAAGGCAATTCCGAGGACAATGCACAAGTCCTCCAATAACCCGACGACGCCGGTGCTGAAGAGCTCATTGAGGGTCTCGACGTCATTGATCGTCCGGGTCATCAGCCGGCCCACCGGATTGCGGTCGAAGTACGCCATATCCAGCTTCTGGAGATGCGAGAACACCTCCATGCGGAGATCGTGCATCGCCCGCTGCCCGGTGTATTCGGTCGTGTACGTCTGTATGAAGAGAAAAATGAAACCGAGCAAGGTAACGCCGAGATAGGCCGCGGCCATGAGATCCAGCCCGTGGATATCTTGATTGGCGATGTAACGGTCGATCGCGATTTTGGTAATGTAAGGACCGAGAAGCTGAGTCCCGGTGTGAAGCAGGATAAAGGTAAACGAAACGGCGAGGAGCTTCCAGTACGGACGCAAATAACGCAGGATGCGCGTCATCAGACGGGCGTCGTACGCCTTCCCTAGGATTTCGTCTTCTGGGTGGATGTCCTGCATCATGCTCTTCCGTCCGAATGAGTCATGGACTCCACTTCCCGCTCTAGACTCTGTCGCCGATAAAGCTCGTAGTACACTCCGCGACAGGCAAGGAGTTCGTCATGGCTTCCCTGCTCAAGGATCCGTCCGTCTTGCAGATAGACAATCAAGTCGGCCTCACGCACGGTCGAGATTCGATGCGAGATCAACAACGTAGTACGCCCGGTCATGAATTGTCTGAGCTGTTTCAGGATCTCCTCTTCCGTTTCGACATCCACGCTGGAGAAAGCATCGTCGAGAATTAGAATCCGAGGGTTTTTGATGATCGCCCTCGTCAGTGCGGTTCGCTGCTTTTGCCCGCCCGACAGACGCACGCCGCGCTCGCCGATGATGGTCTCGAATTCACGACCGAAAGACTGGATAGTCGGGAGCAGCGCCGCGACACGCGCCGAATCCTCGACTTTTTTGGTTTGTCCGTTCTCAACGCCGAATAGAATGTTCTCACGGATCGTTCCAGAGAAGAGAAAGATATCCTGTGACACAAAACCGACGGCAGCCTCCAATCGGTGAATCGGCAATTGCTTCGTATCCACCCCATCGACAAAAACCGTGCCGTTCGGTGGCTCGAAGAGTCTTAAGAGAAGACTCACGAGCGTGCTCTTGCCGGCGCCCGTTTCACCCACGATGCCGCAGACTTTTCCTTGAGGGATTTTCAAGTTGACGTTCTTTAGCACGGGAGGATGATCCGCGCTGTACGCGAAAGTGAGATTGCGGAATTCTATCGAGCCTTCGATTGTGACCGCCGCCGCGAGCGGATCGGTCGTCCGGTACCGCGGTGAGATGGAGGCGTCCAGGACTTCACAGATTCTTGACAGCGCAGCCGTGCCTCTTTGGTACTGATTGACGACGTAACCGACGGCCATAAGCGGCCAGGTGAGCATCGCCAGATATCCGTTGAAGGCAACAAATTCCCCGAGAGTCATCGTGCCTTGCAAGACTTGGCGTCCGCCCAGCCAGAGGACAATCGTCGCTGCGATTCCCGCGAGCACCTGCATGATCGGCCAAAAGATTCCCCAAAGAGTCGCGAGCCACATGGTCTTGCGCCTATAATCAGAGCTGATCGCATCAAATCCTCTGATCTGATTTTGCTCCTGCGCGTAGGCCTGGACGACCCGGATGCCCGCGAGATTTTCTTGCACGTAGGCGCTCATCACGCTCAGTTGTTCCTGTGTGTCATGTGACCGACGGAAAATATGTCGGCCGAAGAAGCGCACCACGACCGTGATGAGAGGCATGGCCAACATCGACCACAGGGTGAGCCAAGGATCAATAGTAATCATGAGGCTCAGACTGAAGATGATCACCACCGTGGCGTCGACGATGGCGAGCGAGCCAAATCCCATGAGTTCGCGCACCGCCTGAATGTCATTGGTAAGGCGCGACATCAGATCGCCGGTCTTGGTGTGTTGAAAATAGCCGAGCGGAAGCTTTTGCAGATGGGTGAAAACGCGATCCCGCAAGTCCGCTTCGCACCGGCGAGAGAAACCGTGAATATTGATCCGCCAGCAGTAGCGGAATAAGCCCTGCAGGGCGGCCGCGGCTAAAATCAGCGCTGGGTACTTCAGTGGAAACGCATTCGACATACCTTTGTACAAGATTTCATCGATGCCTTCCTTGATTAACCAAGGCAGCGCCATGCCGGCCAAATCGGTGGCGACGAGCGACAGAACGCCAACGATGAGGAAACGGCGATAACGATCAACGAGGAACCTGACCCGGTTATAGTAGCGAAGAATGTCTGCGTCCTTTGCTAAGCGGGCAACAACCTAACCGATCGACCGTAACAGTACGTTCAGGGTACGTTGTCCGTTCACAATTCGACCCGCTCAGTGCGAACGGACCATAAAAAGGCCGTCCGTAGTGAGCGACGTCGAACCCGAACGGCTAGTGGTCTTGCCGTTACAGTCCATGTGTAACTAATCCGTCTTGATGCCGTGCTCTTGTGCAACTTCGGCCCACTTTCCTGTCATGAGCTTATCCATCATGGACTCAAGGGATGACATCGATACACGAACCTGTTCCATGGTGTTGCGGTCCCGGATGGTGACTTTTTCATCCGCAGCCGATTTGTCATCCCCCACGGTCTGCACGTCGACCGTCACGCAAAACGGCGTTCCGACTTCGTCTTGGCGCCGATAGAGACGGCCGATGGACGCCGTGTCGTCGTATACAGTCAACCAACGCTTGCGCAAATCAGCCGTGAGTTTTTTTGCGGTTTGAACGATCTGCGCGTTTTTCTTGAGCAGCGGCAAAACCGCAATCTTGATCGGAGCGAGTTCAGCATGAAATCGCAGCACCACCCGCTTTTCACCCCTAACCTCTTCCTCGTTGTAGGCGTCCACCAGAAAAGCCAGCGCTGAGCGATCCGCCCCGGCCGAAGGCTCGATGACATAGGGAACGATCTTTTGTTTGCTCTCTTCGTCGAAATATTCGAGGGGCTTGCCGCTGTATTGCGAGTGCTGCTTCAAATCGTAGTCTGTTCGATTCGCAATGCCCTCCAGTTCACTCCATCCCATTGGAAACAGATACTCGATGTCAACGCAGCTCTTCGCATAGTGAGCTAATTCGTCCTTTTCATGTGCCCGTTTCCGGATATTTTCATGTCTGATGCCGTATTTTTGGTACCAACTAAATCGTTCCGCCACCCAGCGATCATGCCATACCTCGTCGGCAGGACGGCCATCGATAGTGTCGAAAGGATTCACAAAATACTCAATCTCCATCTGCTCGAACTCGCGCGTGCGAAAGGTGAAGTTTCCGGGCGTAATTTCATTGCGGAAAGCTTTGCCAACTTGTGCAATGCCGAACGGCAACTTCTTGCGTGAGGCTTGCAGGACGTTGTCGAAATTGACGAAGATCCCCTGGGCCGTTTCGGGACGGAGATAGGTCTTGGTCGCAGTCTCCTGCACCGGGCCGAGAAAAGTTTCCAGCATGAGTCCGGCCGGCTTGGGATTAGACAATTTTCCACTACCACAGTTCGGGCACAGAAAACCCATCACGTTACTATTTGAACTGTGAGCTAACATTCTCACTAACTCAAGAAACCGCGGATCATTGGCGCCTTCGAGTGGCAACCTAATGTTCTCACCTAGGCTACCTTGTGGAAAATTTGGTGCGAGCTTCTTTCCTTCGCCTTGGACCCAGTTTTCAAGTGCTTTTTGAATATCCTTTTTCGCTGCTGGTCCATCGAGCATCTTGTTGAACGCTCGAAACCATCGCGAATTCCAGATCGCATCGATCATTTGGTCCGCCCGATAATGGCGTCCGCAATCGGCGCAGCCTGTGAATGGGTCTGAGAAACTCGCTAGATGCCCGCTTGCTTCCCAAACCCTCGGGTGCATGGTGATTGCGGCGTCTAGCCCGACCATGTCATCTCTCAGATGCACGTTGTCGCGCCACCAGAGTCGCTTCACGTTGTTCTTGAACTCAACGCCCAACGGCCCATAGTCCCAGGCCGAGCCTAAACCGCCGTAAATTTCACTCGACTGAAAAATAAATCCACGTCGCTTGCACAGGGAGACGATTTTGTCCATGTCCACCATCGATGAGTCCTACGTGAGCGCAAATAAAATCAATTTAATGGATGATTTGGGGAGAGTCAAAACGGAAAATGGTAGAACCGGCAGCCGAGTGCACCCAACGCTCCGCATCCTCGATTACTTTAACCCGAGCACATCCTGCATGCTGTACAAGCCCTTCTTTTGTTTCGCGAGCCACCGCGCGGCGCGGATCGCACCGCGGGCAAAGGTATCGCGGCTGTGGGCGCGGTGGATGAACTCGATTCTTTCGCCAATGCCACCGAAGATGACGGTGTGCTCGCCGACGATGTCGCCGGCGCGAACCGAGAGTAAGGCAATTTCCTTCTTTGATCGCTCGCCGACGATCCCTTTGCGGCCATGGATGCCGACTCTCTCCAAATCGCGGCCGAGCGCGTCGGCGACCGAGCGGCCGAGCGCCAGCGCCGTGCCGCTCGGCGCGTCTCTCTTGAAACGATGATGAGCTTCAAGGATCTCGACGTCGTAGCCTTCGCCAAGAACCGCCGCGGCTTTGCCGAGGAGACCCATGAGAAGATTGATTCCCAAACTCATGTTGGCTGACAAGAGCACCGGAGTATGACGCGAGAGTTTTTTGATCTCGGCTGATTGCGTGGCGCTGAATCCGGTCGTACCGATAACGATGGGAACCGCTTTCTTACTCGCAGTTCTAAGGCAATCGAGGGCCGCTTCCGGACGGGTAAAGTCGATGATGACCGTATTGGGCTTTAGGCGGGGTTCGATTTCGTCGCTAATTCTAACACCAAGAGGTCCAGCAGCCGAGATCTCACCGGCATCCTTTCCCAGCCTGCTACTTCCGGGTCTGTCGATGGCGGCAAACACCTCGACCCCGGGAGTCTGCTTTGCGGCGCGCACTACGGCGGCCCCCATTCGTCCGCCAACGCCGCAAACGATAAGGCCGAGTGCCATCGAATTCAGAGCAAACCGAAATCGGTGATCGCCTGCTTCAGTTTTTTCAGAGCGCTTTCCGACATGGGCGTAAGAGGCAGGCGCAAGTCGCTGGTGCATCTGCCCATGAGGGCGAGCGCGGTTTTGATCGGGATGGGATTGGTTTCGAGGAACACGGCGCGAATCAGCGGAATGAGTTTCAGCTGAAGATCACGTCCTTTTTCCCAATTTCCCTCCAGGCATGCCTCGGTAAGCTGCGACATCTCTTTGGGCACGATGTTGGCGACGGTAGAAATGACACCCTTTCCACCCAAAGCCATCAGCGAAAAGGTCAGAGAGTCTTCACCGGAATAAACCGCAAGGCGATCGCCGCAGAGACGGATCACATCGATGGCTTGATCAACCGAACCGGTCGCCTCCTTCACCCCCCCAATGTTCTTAATCTCGGAGAGTCGCGCCAAGGTTTCCGGCTCGATCTTTGAGCCCGTCCGCCCGGGGATATTGTAGACAATGACTGGAATCCCGACGGAGTCGGCGACTTTCTTATAGTGCTGATAAATACCCTCTTGTGTGGGCCGGTTGTAATACGGCGAAATCATCAGTGCGCCGTCCGCGCCGGATTTTTCCGCCGCACGAGTCAGACGAACCCCCTCGTCCGTGGAATTGGAACCGGTTCCGGCGATGACCGGAACCCGTTTGTTGACGCCTTTGACGACCGCCTTGATCACCTCGTCGTGTTCTTGAGGAGTGAGGGTCGCAGACTCACCCGTGGTCCCGCACGGAACAATGCCATTCGTACCGTTGGTGATGTGAAAGTCAAGCAATGCTTCGAGACTCTGCCAATCAACCTTTCCATCTCTGAACGGCGTCACCAATGCAACCATTGAACCCGCGAACATAGAGTCTCTCCTAGTTAATCTTTACGGTTCCGTGGAACACTTCTTCCGCACCGCCCGTCATATAGACACGATTATTGTCGCGCCAGTCAATCAACAGGTCCCCCCCTTTGAGATGAATCGTGACTTCTCTCTCCGTCCGACCGGTGATGACTCCCGCCACGCCGACGGCACTGGCACCCGTACCGCACGCCCAGGTTTCGCCAGCGCCCCGCTCCCACACGCGCATCTTCACTTCTTTCGGACTGAGTACTTTGATGAATTCCGTATTCACTCGCTTGGGGAAAAATGGATGATGCTCGAAACCCGGACCGATCTTCTCAAGATCGAGAGAATCGATCTCATCGAGGTAAAGCACGCAATGGGGATTTCCCATCGACACACAAGTCACCTGATAAGTTGCGCCGTTAACCGTCAATGGACGATTGATGATTTGGCCACCGGCATCCACCGGAATCTTTCTGCCTTCGAGAATCGGTTCCCCCATATCGACTTCCACCAAATCACCGACGATTCGCGGCCGAATGATACCGGCTAGCGTTTCAACTTCCAGCTCGCGTTTTCGCGTAATGCCGTGGTCGTAAACGTATTTCGCAAAGCACCTAATGCCATTGCCGCACATCTCGACCTGGCTGCCGTCGGCATTATAAATCTCCATCTTGAAGTCCGCGACTTTCGATGGATGAATGGTGAGGAGTTGATCGGCGCCGATACCAAAGCGTCGATCGCATAGCCTTCCTGCGATGGCGCCGAGATTGGAGATGTCCTTCTTCAGGCAGTCGAGAAAGATAAAATCATTTCCGCAGCCGTGCATTTTGGTGAAGGAAATTTCCATGCTTTTGAACTCTGCGTGCGGCGACTCTTCATTCTATTTATTGCAAGACCGCCGGTATCGTTTCTCCCCGAATGAGATCCTCGAGACTCTCCCGCGCACGAATAACATAATATTGATCGCCATCGACCAGAACTTCCGGCGCCTTGGGATGCGAATTGTAGTTCGAGGCCATCGTGAAGCCATAAGCTCCCGCGCTCATGACCGCGAGCAGATCACCACGCTGCGGCCGTGCAATCTCGCGATCTTTGGCCAAAAAGTCGCCGCTCTCGCAGATGGGTCCGACAATGTCAGCAACGATGATCTCGCCGGTCCCCTCGACGACGGGGCGGATCGCTTGATACGAACCGTACAGCGCCGGGCGGATCAGATCGTTCATACCGCCATCGACAATGACGAACTTCTTGTCGTCGGTTTCCTTGATGTACTGGACTTCCGTGACGAGAATCCCGGCGTTTCCGACAATGACCCGACCCGGTTCAAGTATCAAGGTTACATCTAACCCTTCGAGCCCCTCAATGATGGCCTGGGCGTATTCTTCGGGATGCGGCGGCATCTCATCCTTGTAACTAATCCCCAGGCCGCCGCCCAAATCGAGGTAACGAATCTGCGCGCTTTCTTTTTTTAACGAGCCGACCAGCATCCGGTCCAAATACTCGCGAACCCGTGCGAGCGCGTCCACGAACGGCGAGACCGAAGTCAACTGGGAGCCGATGTGACAGTCGACGCCGACCACTTCCAGGTTCGGCAGGGTGGCTGCCTTCTTGTAGCTCTCCAACGAGCGTTTGATATCGACGCCGAATTTCGCTTTTTTCATGCCGGTGGAGATGTAAGGATGGGTTTGTGGGTCGACGTCCGGATTGATGCGCAGGCTGATCGGCGCCTTCGTGCCGATCCCGGCCGCGATCTCGTTCAGAGCCACCATTTCATGCTCGGACTCCACATTGAACATCAAAATGCCGGTCTTGAGCGCGTATTCGATCTCTTCTTTCTTCTTGCCCACACCCGAAAAGACGATTTTCCTTGGATCGGCACCGGCCTTCAGAGCGCGATAGAGCTCGCCGCCCGATACAATATCGAAGCCGCTCCCCTCTTTGGCAAAGGCTCTCAGCAAGGCGATATTGGAGTTTGCCTTTACGGAGAAGCAGACGATGTGCGGGAGTTTCGAGAAGGCCTGATCGAAGACTCGAAAATGGCGCTTCAGCGTTGCGAGGCTGTAGACATAGGCTGGGGTGCCGACTTCTTTGGCGAGGCGCCTAACCGGCACACTCTCTGCAAACATTTCTCCATTGCGATACTCAAAATGATGCATTACGGACCTCGACTAATTTCGACTTCATTGGACGGTTGACTCAAAGAACCGTCGGTGAGCTGAGAAGCGATACGATAGCGGTAAACGGTTTGGCCCTGAACCTGTTCGTCAACGAAGCGATACTGCTTCTGCTTAACGAATTTCTCTCGATCTTCGACCATGACCGTCGTCAGTGGACGGTACGGCACCGGGCAATCCGGGCACGAAGGCGAAAGATCTTTGCGGAAAATGACGAAGCCTGCGAGATCTTTGATCTCCGAGCCGTCAACGTATTCCGTTGGGCGACTCCACGTTAAAACGACTCCCGTTTGGGCGGCTCTCGCGGTGAGATTCTTAATCGTTTGCGGCGTCGCGAGTTCCGGCGCGCGCGGATCGCCTTTCTTCCCGCACCCGGTTCCCGTTATCAGAAAGAAAATCGAAATCGCAACGAGAGGCGTCATTTACACCCGCAACTCTTTCAAGCGCCGGCGCACATTGCTTTGCGCCGTGCCGCCGAGAGAGCGACGGCGACCGACCACGGCCTCGGCCGAAAGATAGTCGTAGACATCGCCTTCAATTTTAGCGGAGAACCGCCTCATCTCAGTCAACGGCAAATCTTCAATTCGGCAGCCTTGCGCCATGCAGTGCTGGACGATCTTGCCCGAGACGGCGTGGGCGGCACGAAAAGGCACGCCACGACGAACCAAATAGTCCGCTAGGTCGGTCGCGTTCAAAAAACCGTCTTGAACCGCGGCCAACATTTTGTCTTTTCTAACCTTTAACTCCCCTAGCAACTCGCGGACAATTTCCACGCTCGCCTTCACCGTGTCGACGGTGTCGAACAGCGGAGTCTTATCCTCCTGTAAGTCACGGTTATAGGCCAGGGGCAGCCCCTTCATGATCGTCAGCAGCGCATGCAGATGACCAAAAACTCGGCCGCTCTTTGCTCTGATCAACTCGGGAACGTCCGGATTTTTCTTCTGGGGCATCATGGAACTGCCCGTGCAATAGCGGTCCGGCAGCTCGAGGAATCCGAATTCTTGACTAGACCATAAGATCAGCTCTTCCGCAAGGCGACTCAGATGCACGAACAAAATAGCGGACGCAGACAGAAATTCCAGAGCGAAATCACGATCGCTCACGGCGTCGATGCTGTTTTTTGACACTCGCGGAAACTTCAGCAGCTTGGCCACGTAACTTCGGTCAATAGGAAAGCTGGTCCCCGCCAGAGCGCCCGCGCCGAGCGGCAATACGTTCATGCGCTCCATACAGCTCGCGAATCGTTCCCGATCTCGCTCAAACATCTCGAAATAGGCCAGCAGATGATGCGAGAAAAGCACGGGCTGTGCCCGCTGCAAGTGTGTGTAACCCGGCATGATGATGTCGAGATGTCTTTTTGCCGCGCGGGCCAGCTGCCGCCCTAACGATTTCAGACCCTGGATGATCAACCCCGCTTCTTCGCGCAGGAAAAGGCGCATGTCCAGCGCCACTTGATCATTGCGGCTTCGCGCGGTGTGGAGCTTGCCGCCGGCAGCACCGATCTTCTCGGTCAACCGCCGCTCGATGTTCATGTGAATATCTTCATCCCCCGAAGAGAAAGCGAACTTGCCACCTTCGATCTCGCGCTCGATAGCCCTCAGTCCACGCACAATCTTCTGTGCGTCACGCGTGGAGATGATTCGCTGACGCGCTAGCATCCTGGCGTGGGCGACGCTTCCCGCGATATCGTGCCGGTAGAGGCGCGAATCGACGTCGATGGACGCAGTAAAGGCCTCTACGGAACTCGCCGTTCTGGCAGCAAACCGTCCGCCCCACAGCTTGCCTATTTTCTTCTTTGCGCCCTTCAACCTTTTAACCATCCCTCTTTCGACGGCGGGACTGTAAATTTCAGACGGCGGCAGCCAAATTCGCTGCTCGTGGATTTTCACAGGCTTTTGACAGCCCCTTGTACCAGGTCGAGGCGAACGGAGGAGCCATTCATCTTTGTCCCTTCAGCCAGAGCGTCCTCGAAATTCGGCGACGGCCTGTCACGCTCTATTAGTCCGCGAAGCGTAATACGAATTATCCTTTGGCCTTGCTGAGGCGTCGTAGCCTGAGTCTCAGAGCGTTGAGACGGATGAAGCCATCCGCATCGCCCTGGTGGTAGACGGCGTCTTCTTCGAACGTCGCTACTTTCGGATCATAGAGCGAGACATCCGACTTGCGACCCGCAACGATCACGTTTCCTTTATAAAGCTTGAGGCGTACCCGCCCGCTCACGTTCGCCTGTGTCGCGTCGATGGTTTTTTGCAACACCTCTCTTTCGGGCGCAAACCAATAGCCGTAATAGATCATTTCCGCATATCGCGGGATGAGGGAATCTCTCAGGCGCAAGACCTCGCGATCCATCGTGATGGACTCTAGCGCGCGGTGCGCTGCGTGCAGGATCGTTCCACCGGGAGTCTCGTAGACGCCACGCGATTTCATGCCGACGTAACGGTTCTCGACGAGATCGATGCGACCTATCCCATGCTTCGATCCCGAGTCATTGAGTTTCGCGAGGAGCTTGGCCGGCGAAAGGGCGCGCCCATTGACAGCTACGGGATCGCCGCGCAGATAATCTATTTCGACATATTCCGGACGGTTCGACGCCTTCTCTAAAGATCGGGACCAAACGAACATGTCTGTGGGCGGCTCCTGCCACGGATCTTCAAGAATCCCGCCCTCGTAGCTTATATGAAAGATATTTCGGTCGGTGCTATAAGGACGCGCTTTGGTCACGGGCACCGGAATTCCATGTTTGCGCGCATACGCAACTAGCGATGTTCGCGAGTTCAAATCCCAAATACGCCAAGGCGCGATGACTTTAATGTTCGGCTTCAGCGAGTAATAGGTCAGTTCGAAGCGCACCTGGTCGTTGCCTTTGCCGGTCGCACCGTGTGAAACCGCATCCGCCCGTTCTTTAGCGGCGACATCGATTTGAGCTTTGGCGATCAAAGGGCGGGCGATCGAGGTCCCGAGCAGGTAGGAACCTTCGTACACGGCGTTGGCGCGCAGCATGGAGAAAACGTAATTTTTTACGAACTCCTCCCGCAGGTCCCCGATCACGGCTTTGCTTGCACCGGTCTTGATGGCCTTCTGCTTAATCGCCTGAAGATCTTCACCCTGTCCCAAGTCTGCGCAAAAGGCGATCACTTCGCAGTCGTACTGCTCCATCAGCCATCGCAGGATAACTGACGTGTCCAACCCGCCGGAGTATGCCAAAACAACTTTCCTTACTCGCATCGGCTTTACCGGCTAGCTCTATTTCTTTTTTGATTTCTGCCATTCTTCGGTGAATCCTTGAACGCTTGAACGCTTGAACGCTGAAGCCCATTGATCAACCAGACCATCACCGCCTTTTGCACATGGAGCCGATTTTCGGCTTGATCGAATGCGACACATTGCGGGCTTTCCAACACATCGTCCGTTATCTCTTCGCCGCGGTGCGCCGGAAGACAATGCATCACGACCGCGTCTGACTTTGCCATCGCAACGACGGTCCGGTTCAATTGGTAATCTCGAAAGGCTTTGGCGCGGCGCTGTGCTTCCATTTCCTGCCCCATACTTGCCCAAACGTCCGTGTATATCGCATCCGCGCCGTCGACGGCTTTTTCGACTGAATGGGTCACCGTGACCTGCGCTCCGTTTTCCCGTGCCTTGCTGACAATCTCCGCCTTAGGCTCGTAACCTTTAGGACAGGCCATCGCGAAGGAAATCGGCAACTTCTCCGCAGCTTCAATCCAAGAATGAACCATGTTGTTGCCATCGCCAACAAAAGCGATTTTGAGCCCCGCCAATTTTCCTTTGTGCTCTATTAATGTGAGGCAATCCGCGAGCACCTGACAGGGATGATAAATATCCGTGAGGGCGTTGATCACGGGAATCGAGGAATATTCAGCCATTTCCTCGATCACCTGCTGTGAGAAAGTCCGAACTGTAATGATGTCAACCCACCTGGCCAAATTGCGCGCGCAATCGGCTGGAGTTTCCCGGCTTCCCAGTCCGATCTCCGCGGGTCCCAGGAAAACAACGTATCCGCCCAGCTGCGCCATCCCGACCTCAAAGGAGACTCGAGTGCGAAGACTTGGCTTTTCGAATACGAGAGCCATGCCGCGCCCACGGAGAACCTCGTGGCGGATTCCCTGCTTCTGCTCTCGCTTGAGTTCACCCGCCAGACGGAAAATCCCCTGCATCTCGTCCGTGGTCACGGCATTAAAATTCAAAAGATCCCTTTTGCGCATAATGCCAAGGAAAGGCCGTGCGACTATTGGCGTGCCAGAACCTCTTCTAAAATGCTTAGACCGCGCTCAATCTCCCTCTGCGTGATGGTTAGCGGCGGAACAAAGCGTAGAACCTTGTAGGCCGTGCAGTTGATCAGTAATCCCTTTTGCATGCACGCCTCGACAATTTTGGCTCCTTCCATTTCCAGCTCGAGTCCCAGAATCAATCCCTTGCCGCGGATATTTTGAATAAAAGCAAAGCGGTCCTTCAGCCTTTGCAGTTCCTGCACGAAGGCCTTGCCCATCTTGGCGCAGTTCTTCAGCACGCTGCCTTGGAGCAGCGTTTTCATGACCGCCAGGCCTACGTTGCAAGCAAGCGGGTTCCCGCCGAATGTCGAAGCATGGCTTCCCGGGACAAAACTTCTCGCGACGGCTTCGCGCGCCAGCATCGCCCCCAACGGCAGCCCTCCTCCGAGCGCTTTGGCCAAGGTCATGATGTCGGGTTCGACGCCGAAATGTTCATAGCCAAAAAGCTTCCCCGTACGTCCCATGCCGGTCTGAACTTCGTCGAAAATCAACAGCAGGCCGCGGCGGTCGCATACGTCCCTGAGACCCCTAAAATAGTCTTCATCCGGGACATTGATGCCACCCTCGGCCTGAATGGGCTCCACGAGAATGCCGACGGTCCGTTGATCATCGATGGCTTCCTCAGCGGCCCGCAGATCGTTGAAAGGGATTTGGCGGAAGCCCGCCGGCAACGGATCGTAGCCGGCGCGGATTTTTTCCTGACCGGTAGCGGTCAGTGTGGCGAGCGTCCGCCCGTGAAAAGAATCGTGGGCGGAAAGAATTTCGTATTTGCCGCCTAGATGCTCGCCGCCGTAGCGCCGCGCCAACTTGATGGCTGCCTCATTGGCCTCGGCGCCGCTGTTGCAAAAAAAAACGCGATCGGCAAAAGAGTGGCGGCACAGCTCACGCGCGAGCTCCGACTGGGGGACAACATGATAGAGATTAGAAACGTGGAGCAGCTTGCGCGACTGTTGCTGGATGGCACGCACTACTGCCGGATGGCAGTGGCCCAGACTGTTGACCGCGATGCCCGCCAGGAAATCGAGGTACTGTTTCCCGTCGGCATCCCACACCCGCGCGCCCTTGCCGCGCACCAGCGCGATGGGATACCGGGCGTAGGTGTGAGCGACATAATGTTCTGTGAGCTTCGCAACATCGCGGTTCTTCATCACCTACTTCCTCACCACCTCAGTTCCCACTCCCTCTTTAGTGAAGATCTCTAGGAGCACCGCGTGCTTGACTCTGCCATCGATAATGTGCGTCTTGCCGACCCCGCCTTTGAGCGCTTTAATACAACATTCCACCTTGGGAATCATTCCTGAGCCGACCACGCCATCTTGGATCATTTTGCGCGCATGATTGACCCTGAGCGTGCTTAAAAATTCGCCCTTTTTGTCTTTCACCCCTTCAATGTCGGTCATCAGAATCAACTTCTCGGCGTGCAGCGCTTCGGCGATCTCGCCCGCCACCAAATCGGCATTGATGTTGTAGGTCTCTCCTTGTTGGCCGACACCCACCGGAGCAATGACGGGGATAAATTTGTTTTCATCGAGGGAATCAATCACCAGCGGGTTAATCCCAACGATTTCACCCACCATACCGATGTCGATAATCTCCGGCGACTCGCCATTGTTTGACAGGGTCACATTCATTTTGCGCGCCAGGATGAGGCCGCCGTCTTTGCCGCTCAAACCCACAGCCATGCCGCCGTGTTGGTTGATAAGCGTGACGATCTCCTTGTTGACCTTCCCAACCAACACCATTTCCACGATATCCAAGGTTTCCTGGTCCGTCACCCGCATGCCCCGTACGTAACGGCTGGTGATGCCCATCTTTTCCAGCGTCATGTCGATTTGCGGGCCGCCGCCGTGTACCACGACGGGGTTGATTCCGACATATTTCAGCAGCACGATATCTTGAGCAAAGCTCTCCTTGAGCTCCTCGTCCACCATGGCGTGGCCGCCGTATTTGATGACGAACGTCTTCCCGTAGAAGCGCCGGATATAAGGCAGCGCCTCCATCAGCACTTCCGCTTTGCTGATGAAATTCTCCATCGATGAGGCCTTAGATCAGAGGATATAGCGTGAGAGGTCCTCGTTCTTCAAGATCGGGCTGAGCCTTTCGCGGACATATTGGGCGTCGATGGCTACATTCTTGCCTGGCATCTCCGGGGCGGTGAAGGAAATTTCGTCGAGCAGTCTCTCCAACACGGTATGGAGCCGGCGGGCCCCGATGTTCTCCGTCTTTTCATTGACCTCGGATGCAATAAGCGCGATTTCCTGGATGGCATCATTTCCGAACGTCAGATGGATGCCCTCCGTCTCGAGCAATGCGGCATATTGTTTGATAAGCGCATTCTTAGGTTCGGTCAAAATACGGACGAAATCTTCCTTGCCGAGCGAACTGAGCTCCACGCGAATCGGGAACCGACCCTGAAACTCGGGGATCAAGTCCGAGGGTTTGGCACTGTGAAACGCGCCGGAGGCAACGAACAAGATGTGGTCGGTCTTCACCATCCCGTATTTAGTATTGACAGTGGACCCCTCGACAATCGGCAGCAAATCGCGCTGCACGCCTTCTCTCGAGACGTCTGGACCGTGAGTGGATTCCCGACCGGCGATCTTATCGATCTCATCCAAAAAGACGATGCCCGACTGCTCCACCCGGCGTACCGCTTCAGCGATGACCTTGTCCATATCAATCAACTTGCTGGCTTCTTCTTGCGTGAGGATCTCCATCGCCTCGGAGACCTTGGCGGTTTTCTTCTTGGTCCTTTTCGGCAAGAGATTGGAGAACATCTCCTTCAGGTTAAACTCCATGCCTTCCATGCCTTGAGGCGTGAGCACCTCGATCATCGGCATGGCGGCCTGAGTCAGTTCGATCTCTACGAAGCGATCATCCATTTTGCCTTCGCGCAGCATCTTCTTGAGTTTGTCGCGTGTCCCTTGAACCCGGGCGGCGTCGAGGGTCTCGCCGTCCATCGTGGTCGCGGGTCCGGGCGGCAATAGCAAATCTAAAATGCGCTCCTCAGCGATCTCCCGCGCTCTGATCTCGACCTTCTGTTTCTCCTCCTCTTTGACCATGTTGACGGCGAGATCCGTTAGATCGCGAATGATCGATTCCACGTCGCGTCCCACGTAACCCACCTCGGTGAATTTGGAAGCTTCAACTTTTATAAAGGGCGCCTGGGCCAGCTTGGCGAGACGACGAGAGATTTCCGTCTTGCCGACGCCCGTTGGGCCGATCATGATGATGTTTTTTGGTGCGATTTCCTCGCGTAGATCTTCCGGGACCAACTGGCGGCGCCAGCGATTACGCAACGCGATCGCTACGGCGCGTTTGGCGTCCTTCTGTCCGACAATGTAGCGATCCAGCTCGGAGACGATTTCCCGCGGCGTCATTACCGGTGCCGGAGAGAAACTCGAATCCGTCGATGCAACTGTCGCCTCATCCTTCATGGAGATAGAATAACACGTAGCAAGTTCCGCAGTAAATGCAATCTTTTACGAGCGAAAGCTCGCACGCAACGCGGAGGATCCGCCTCTATCTTAGTCGTTCGTCCCGAGCAGCCCAGCCGAAGGATGAGTCTTTTCAGCCTGGTTACGGAAGTTCTTCGAATGTCAGTTGATCGTTGGTGTAAACGCAAATAGCCGCGGCGACCCGCATGGCCTCCTCGGCGATCGTCCGGGCGTCGAGTTGCGTGTGTTTGACTAAGACCCGAGCCGCAGCGAGCGCATAGTTCCCGCCGGAACCAACCGCGATAAGCCCGTCGTCCGGCTCCACCACATCGCCACTGCCGGAAATGACGAGCAAGTCATCGACGTCGGCGACGACCAGCAAAGCCTCCAACCGTCGCAGGATCCGGTCCGTCCGCCAATCTTTGGCCAATTCCACGGCGGCGCGCTTGAGGTTGCCGTTGAATTGTTCCAGCTTGGCCTCGAACTTCTCAAATAACGTGAAAGCATCCGCCGTCGCCCCCGCGAAACCGGCAATCATTCGGTCGTGGTGCAGTTTCCGTACCTTACGGGCGCTGTGCTTCATCACGGTTTGCCCGAGGCTCACCTGCCCGTCTCCGACTACGACGACTCTGCCGCCGTGGCGAATCGCTAGTATCGTCGTGCCGTGAAACATCTTAGATCCCCAAGTCGACCAACGGTTTGAACTTTTGCACCGCTTTGAACGCTGGAACCCGCAGCAACTGTGTTCACATAGTTCACCGCGTTCAGCCCGTTCAATGGTGAATCGCTTCTCGCCTCACGATTCTCATGCCCGCGGATGAGCTTTATCATACACTGCAGTCAGCTGATCCAAGTTTAAATGGGTGTAGCGTTGGGTTGTCGACAAACTGGCATGGCCAAGCAGCTCTTGAATGACCCGCAAATCCGCCCCGCTGTTTAACAAATGGGTTGCGAACGTGTGGCGCAG
>DASQUN010000811.1:0-6418 GCA_035641275.1 Candidatus Udaeobacter sp.
GAGCGAGCGCGGCATGAATCCGCCCGTCACGCTCGGTCATGAGCCGTTCGGTCGGGTCATTGATGCAGGGCTCGATGCCGGCGACGTGCCAATCGGAGCCGATCGAGTCGTATACCCGTGGACGGGCTGTGGAATCTGCACCTCCTGCCGCGATGGAGTGGACAATTATTGTATGGCGCCAAGGTGCATTGGACTTCAGCGTCCGGGCGGCTACGCCGATCATCTGCTCGTCCCGCACCCACGCTATCTCATCGACGCCAGCGGCCTCGACCCCGCCTGGGCGGCGACGCTTTCCTGCTCGGGACTTTCAACGTATTCCGCCCTGTCGAAGCTGAATCCTATTGCGCGCGATGAATGGGTGGCGGTGATCGGCGCTGGCGGCCTCGGGCTAATGGCTATCCGAATGTTGCAGGCGTTGGGCCACGGGCAAATCGTCTCGGTCGATATTGATCGCGCTAAGTTGAAGGCAGCCGAAGCAGCGGGCGCTGCCGCGACGCTCGACGGCGGCGACGCCGAGGCTTCGAAGAAGCTTCGAGAGATCACTGGTGGCTCGCTATATGGTGCGGTCGATCTCGTCGGTACCGCTGGCACGGCGAACCTCGGGCTTAGCGCTCTACGCAAGGGTGGACGGCTGATCCTCGTTGGTTTGTACGGCGGCGAGATTTCGCTGTCGCTCGTCGGCACGATTATGCGCGCAATCACAATCCAAGGCTCGCATCTCGGTAGTCTTGCGGAGCTAAAGGCTGTGGTGGAACTCGCACGCAAGGGGAAGCTGAAGCCCATCCCGATCCAAAAGCGGCCATTATCTGAAGTCAGTTGCATACTCGACGAGCTGAAGGCAGGGACGATCGTTGGGCGGGTAGTCGTAGAGACCTAAACAAGTCCGAATAAGCGATATATTGAGTGGACCGGGCTGGATAGCTAAAGATGCACCCTTACATAATTGTCGAGGCCGGCAGCCGTTGCTGACACGTCAGCTTCTCCGGCTAGTTCCGCGCAATGACCGATAGGAATGGCGAACAATCCTGGGTATTCATCACCCTCGCCGCCGCGGCGATGCTGATGGTGACGATGGGAGTGCGTCAGTCGCTCGGCCTCTTCGTCACGCCGCTCCATAGCTCGACCGGGCTGGGTATCGTGACGATCAGCTTTGCGATGGCCGTCAACCAGTTCGTTTGGGGCGCCATACAGCCTTTCGCTGGGGCGGTGGCGGATCGTTATGGGTCCGGACGCGTCGTGGCGGCAGGCGTGCTGATCTTTGCATTGAGCAGCGCGCTGACGCCTTTGATTACGAACCAACTGGAACTTGTGCTTACGATCGGCCTGCTGTCTGCCTTAGGCTCCGGAGCAGTCAGCTTCTCGGTCTTGATCGGCACGGTGACGCGTCGCGTCTTGGCGGGGCAGCGCGGCACGGCCGCAGGCGTGATCAACGCGGGCAGCTCGTTCGGACAATTTGTCTTCGCGCCGCTCCTGCAGAAGCTGATTTCTGTGTTGGGCTGGATGGGTGCGATGTGGTCGTTGAGCGTTATCATCCTAGCCGCCTTGCCTCTGGCCCGCGTCATGCGCGAGCGGCCGGCATTCATCCGTCCGACGATCGCTGACCAATCGGGCACGGGCGGCTTACGTGCAGCCGTAAAGAATGCGCTCGCCGATCCGAGCTACCTGTTGCTGCATGCCGGCTTTTTCACCTGCGGTTTCCACATCGCGTTTCTCGTCACTCATCTGCCCGGCGAGGTCGACCTGTGCGGCTTGCCGGCATCCGTCGCGAGCTGGTCACTGGCAATCATCGGAATCGCCAACATCGCCGGCAGCCTCGCAGCGGGGTGGTGCGTGAACCGCTACCGCAGCAAGTACGTGCTGTTCTGGATGTACGGCTCGCGCGCAGCGCTGATACTTCTGTATCTCGCCGCGCCCAAGACTGTATGGACCTTCTATCTGTTCGCCGCTGGACTCGGATTCACCTGGTTGGCTACGGTTCCACCGACGGCCGGCGTCGTGGGCAAGCTGTTTGGCACTCGTTATCTCGCCACGCTGTTCGGACTGACGCTGCTGTCGCACCAGACGGGCGGCTTTTTTGGAGCCTGGCTAGGCGGTATGGCGATCGCACATTACGGTAATTATCTGTGGATGTGGTATTCGGATGCTTTGCTGGCCGCCGCGGCGGCCTTGTTCAATTTGCCGATCCGCGAACCGGTGGTGGAAAGGCACGTAGTGCCTGTGTGAGCAGCGGAATGAAAACCCATATCCTGGCAGGAGATTGCCTTGTCGCTCCCTTTCAAGATTCAGGCATTGAAGGAGGAATCATCATAAATCGGGAGTGCCTGATTGATGGTCCGGTGGGAAGCAAAGAGCTTCGAGAGTTTTGGCAAATCAGGGCGGATTACATCAAAACAACATATGGAGAGGCTAAAGCCCGCTATTATAAACGGGTGGCAGGAGAATATGAAAAGATTCTAAATCTATCGGCTGAGGAAGATCTGTATTTGTGGTTCGAATTCGATCTGTTCTGCCAAATCAATATGTGGTTTGTGCTGAGTCTCTTGGCTCAGACAGCCATACGAAACATTCACCGAGTTTCGCCGACCGTAAGAATGGAAAGACACCTATGGGCGGGATTTGGGAATCTAACAACAGCGGATTTTAAAGAATGCTTTGAGAATAGCGTTGAGTTTACAGAGAAGGATATTCTTACTGGAGCGCGTCTTTGGGATGCTTACCAAAGCGGCGATTTAAAGGGATTGGCAGAGCTTTCCAATATGGTATCTGCTTGTTTTCCATATCTCAGAGAAGTTTGTGACGCCGAGATAGAGAGAAAGAAGAATAGGAGACCCGAAAAAGCATTGCGCAGAATTATGCAAAATGGCTTCACCGACTTCAACGAAATCTTTGCGAAATTTCGCGAGGAAGAAGGCATATACGGATTCGGTGATTGGCAGGTGAGGACCCTCTACGAAAAACTCATGATGGATCGAGAAGGGGGCTATTGAGAGCTTGCGAATGAATGCCGGACAGCTTCGTTTCGGGACCGATTGACGCGCCCTTGAACCTGCGACAAGCTGCCAGTCCGTCTTCGGTAACTTCGTCAAACACAAAGTCGGAGATAAGATATGGCAAGATACAGAAACGATTTGCCGCAACTGTCCGGTGATTTATTTCTAACCGATGGCGGCATCGAAACGACTCTCATCTTTCACGAAGGGCTCGAATTGCCCTACTTCGCCGCTTTTGATCTATTGAAGCATGACACCGGGTATGCAGCTCTTCAGAAGTATTTCCGCACGTATGCAATGCTGGCCAGGACCTATAAAGTAGGATGCATTCTCGAAAGCGCGACCTGGCGGGCCAGTGCCGATTGGGGCACGAAACTGGGATACTCCATCGCCGCGCTCGTCGACGTCAATCGCAAAGCGATTGCACTGCTGCATGGTATTCGGAACGAATACGAGAACGAGACAACGAGAATGGTCATCAGCGGATGTATCGGCCCCAGGAGCGACGGCTATAATCCGGCTGCCTTCATGAACGAGAACCAGGCCGAGCGCTACCATGCCATGCAGGCTGAAACGTTTCGTGATGCTGAAGCCGATATGATCACAGCCATAACCATGACTTACGTCGAAGAGGCAATCGGCATCGCCCGTGCCGCGAAAGCAGTCGGCATGCCCGTTGCCGTCTCCTTTACCGTGGAAACGGACGGCAGATTGCCGAGTGGCCAGACACTGAGGGACGCGATCGCACAGCTCGATGAGGTCACCGAAAACGCGGCCGCGTACTGTATGATCAACTGTGCACATCCGACGCATTTTGAAGGCACGCTGATTGGTGGAGAACCATGGCTGGGACGAATCCGCGGCATTAGAGCGAATGCGTCAAGTAGAAGTCACGCTGAGCTTGATGAGGCTAAGGAACTTGATTCGGGTAACCCAATAGAACTGGCCCGGCAATACAGTGAGCTTACAAGCAGGTTGAAGAATTTAAATGTGCTTGGCGGTTGCTGCGGAACAGATCACCGTCATATGGAAGAAATCTGCAAGGCGTTTGTAGTTCAGTTGTAGCTCTGAAACGATTGCGCCAAAATCAGCTGCGCTATCGTGCCGTGCTGAAGATCACTACCATGAACTTTATCTTAGAAGAAATAATCTCAGGTTTGCCTGATGTGAAAGAGATGGCCAGCCTCACCATCCGGTTGTTAATCGCTATGATTTTAGGTGCCGTCGTCGGCTTTCAACGGGAGCGTTCCGGCAAGCCCGCAGGCTTGAGAACGCACATGCTGGTATGCTTGGGGGGCGCGTTGTTTGTAATTGGGTCGCTTCAATCTGGGATGGATGCCGATGGCATATCGCGCGTGATTCAGGGACTGGTCACAGGAATTGGGTTTCTCGGTGCCGGCGCAATTCTCAAGCTGCGTGAAACACGAGAGGTAGAAGGACTGACAACGGCGGCGGGCATATGGTTGACGGCTGCGGTCGGAGTGACTGTCGGTTTGGGTCGTTTGGGGCTGGCCGTGGTAAGCATCATCCTAGCATGGATCACGCTGTCCCTGTTGGGCAAAGTAGAAGCCCGGATAAACAAGAAGGAAGCCTACGACGAGGAAGAAATTACGGAATAAACCAGCCGTAGGTAAAGCGTCGAGGTCGTGGATTATGTCAATCTCATACAGTGGCCGGCCATGGCGCTCACGGCAGCCGCACCGTGGCTGGTTGGCTCTCAGAGAAAGACAAATCGCAATCTCGGTTTTTGGGCGTTTCTTGCCAGCAATGTCCTTTGGATGATTTGGGGCGTGTACGCACGGGCTTATGCTCTTATTGTTCTTCAGGTGGTCCTTGCCATCCTCAATCTCCGTGGCGCGCAGAAGAATGAACCAGAGTAATATCGTGACGTTCATATCTGGAATGGGTAAAACGAAACCCTTGCGATGATAGCGCGACGAGGCGTGATCTGATTGACCGCATGATGTTTTGGATTACAAACCGGAGCGCTGGCGGTGGCTGCTGGAAATTTCAATGAGTCCGCAGTTTTATGGATATCTTGGGATTCTTCTTCTGGTCTTGACGGGAATTAGGATCGTTTGGCGCAAGAGCACGAAGCCAGATGATGACAAGGAGCTTATTGTTGCGTTCATTCGTCTGGATTTCCCGGCTGAGCAACGGGACATGGCGCAAAAAATCGCCGCTGGGTTGGCCGAGATTGTGGGCTTGAAGATCAAGCAGCTCCGTCCGGAACACACGCTCGAACAAATCGCCGAATGGGCGGACGATCGTATCTACGCAAAGGACTTGATCAAACTTTTTTTGGTGTCGTTTGGCGTGAGGTGTGATGCCAGCACTACGTTTCGCGATTTGGTGGAAAAAGTCGTGGAGAAGCGAAGTAAACGCTAAACGGATTTGCGAGCAGGAAACGCTTAGAAGCCATTTCGCCATCGCGACTTTTGAATTCCGTCGTCTTGCTGCATTATTTCCCCAATTGACGAGGCCGGCATTCGTTAGCCGGTCAGTGTAAAAGCGTTCGAGGCTATTGGCCCGGAATCGGCTTGTTTCCTGCCGGTTGGGTGACGTTTCTCGAATTATCTTGGCGCCTGCGCGGGGATAGAATTTGCGGGAGTCAACGTGAACAACTCTCAAGTAAGAATCTGCGTCTTTACCGGATCAAGACACGGCGTGCGACCGGAGTATGCAAACGCGGCGCAAGAGCTGGCGCGCGTGCTGGTCGATCGCAACTATGGACTTGTATACGGTGGTGGCAAGGTCGGCCTCTTGGGAGTGCTGGCGGATGCCGTGCTCGAGCATCACGGTCACGTCACCGGCGTGATTCCGGCGGCGTTTGTTGACAGAGAGGTTGCGCATCGAGGATTGTCGGATCTCCGGATCGTAAAGTCCATGCATGAGCGGAAAGCGGTGATGGGAGACCTGTCCGATGGTTTTATAGCGATGCCCGGTGGCATCGGTACGATGGAAGAATTCTTCGAGGTTTTAAGCTGGGCCCAGCTCGGCCTTCATGACAAACCGTGCGGCCTCTTGAACGTAGACGGTTACTATAAAAGTCTCATTCATTTTCTCGATTACACCGTCGAGCAGAACCTCCTCAAGCCAAAGGATCGCGCTCTACTGATTGTGGAACAAGAGCCGAATACATTGCTCGACCGCTTTGAAGCAGTCATCGCGACGCATGCCGCCAAACGATTCGATCGTAGCCAAACGTAGGAAGAAGAGCAGACCCGTTAATGTCTATTTACATCGCACAGACGACGGCGCCGTGTATCGACGTGGGGCTCGCTCACATGGACGTCCCGTGTCGTTGGTAAGTATGTCGGGTTCGACATGAAGCAGGAAATACTAACTCAATTGGATTCCGACGACGAAGCCGCTCGCAGCAATGACTATAGCACGAACAATTTCTTTATCTGTTCGACAACTTCCGG
>DASQUN010000812.1:0-5990 GCA_035641275.1 Candidatus Udaeobacter sp.
TGGCCGTCTTGAGCATATGCTGCAGTTCGTTCTCGTCTTTGGGCGCCATGATGACAAGGTTCGGAATCGAACGCATATAGGCAAAATCGAACACGCCATGATGTGTCGGCCCGTCTGCACCGACCAGGCCGCCGCGATCGAGGGCGAAAACGACATGGAGATTTTGTAAGCAGACGTCGTGCAGAATTTCGTCGTATCCTCTCTGGAGGAACGTTGAATAGATGGCCACCACCGGGATCCACCCTTCGGTTGCCATACCTGCCGCAAAAGTCACCGCATGCTGTTCGGCAATGCCAACATCATAGGAACGCCCGGGAATTTCTCGCGACAGCTTATCAATCCCGGTGCCACTTCCCATAGCAGCGGTAATCCCGACGACCTTCGGGTTTTCTTTTGCTAACCGAATGAGGGCCTGAGCAAATATATCGGTGTACGTAGGGACAAACCCGCTTTCTTTCTTCCGCTTTCCGGTGAGCACGTGAAAGGGTGTCACACTGTGATATTTGATCGGATCTTGTTCGGCCGGCGAGTAACCTTTCCCTTTTGTAGTTAGCACGTGGATTAAGGTGGGGCCGTCGATTTTCTTGACATTCTCCAGCGTCGTCACCATCTCGGCGATATTATGTCCGTCAATGGGGCCGACGTATTGGAAACCTAAGCTCTCAAAGAGAAACCCTGGGGTAACCAAGCCCAAAAAAGAATCCCTGAGTTTGCGGGCCACGTGTTTGAGATTCTCCCCGCTCGGCAGATTTAGGAGCAAAGTCGACAGGTTTTTCTGCAATCGCACACCCAGCCCCGTCGTGAATTGCTTGCTCAGAAAAGAAGACACAGCCCCGACTCTCGGATCGATAAAATGCTCATTGTCATTGAGAACGACGATAAGGTCTCTGTCCAGATGACCCGCTTGATTGAGCCCTTCAAAAGTTAGTCCGGCGCTCAAACCGCCGTCGCTTATGACCGCTACGACCTTCCGTGACGATCCTTCCAAGGTCTTTGCCACCACCATGCCCAGGGCCGCCGAGATCGAGGTTCCCGCATGCCCTGCCCCAAACACGTCGTATTCGCTTTCATCGCGGCTCAAAAATCCGCTCAGACCGCCGAACTGTCGAATCGTCCCCAAACGCTTGCGCCTTCCGCAGATGAGTTTGTGGGCGTAGGCTTGATGTCCCGTGTCCCAAACGATGCGATCATCGGGAGTTTTGAAAACGTAATGAAGTGCGACAGTCAGCTCTACCGCTCCGAGTGTTGAGGCCAAATGGCCGCCGACTTCCGAGACTACGGATAGAACTTCTTCGCGGATCTCCCGTGCCAGTTGGGGCAGTTGGTTTACCGCCAATTTGCGAACGTCTGTCGGATATTCGATGTCGTCAAGTAAACGCGCCATGTTCCGAGTCTCTCTCCCTGGGTTTTTCAATTCTTCTCTTCGCGTAACGCCGGCCCGCCAATGTAATGAGCAAGAGCTTTGAGAGCTTGTGCGTCTGAGCCGAATGAGCCCAGCTGCTCCACTGCTTGTTGTAATAGCTCCTTTAGCCGTTCTTTCGCCTGCACGACACCGACGACGGCTGGATAGGTCGCCTTTTTCCGCTCCTTGCGTCCCGATTCCCGTCGGTCACCCGCCACGGGTTGCCCGACGATGTCCAAAATGTCGTCGGCAATTTGAAATGCGAGCCCGAGAAATTCGCCATAGCGCGACACGCGCCGCAAATCCGCTCCCGTGGCTCCAGCCGCCCGGGCTCCGACACGAATCGAAGCCAGGATCAGGGCGCCGGTTTTCCTGACGTGAATATACTCAACGGTTGCAGGGTCGACCTCTGTGTCTTCCGCTTCGAGATCAAGCGCCTGTCCACCCACGAGACCTGAAACTCCCGCCGCCTGGCCCACTTCATGAATCAAATTCAAGACCAAGGCAGGCGGTACTGAACGGGCGATCTGAGACCCTGACATTAAGTGAAAGGCCTCGGTTAATAGAGCATCACCAGCGAGCAATGCCATGCCTTCGCCAAACACCTTATGTGCGGTCGGCTCGCCGCGCCGCAAATCGTCGTCGTCTATCGCCGGCAAATCGTCGTGAATGATCGAGTAAGCATGGATCATCTCCAACGCGCAGGCAAAAGGCATGAGGGACTTGTGCTGTGCACCAAAAAGTTCGCCGGTCGCGAGCGTCAAGATCGGTCGGATCCGCTTTCCGCCCGGGAATAGTCCATAGCGCATCGCCCGCCAAATGTCGTGGCCGTGGCCCTGCTGCGCCTTTATATACCGATCCAACGCACGATCAATCGTGGCTCGTCGCCTAGACAAATAATCATTAAGATCGAAACTCGTCACATGTAGAGTGGAGTTTTGCGGCCGTTTGCACACTCACTCTACCACCGAGTCGCTTTAATCTTCAAACGTAGCCGCCCGACGCTGCGGGGGTTTGTAAGCAATAAAAACGTAATTTTCGCTATTCACCGGGCTCTTTGCGCTCGCCACTGGACACGACTTCAAGCGTTTTGAGATGAAGCCTTCCCTCTTTGTCCCTGATCAGGAGTTCCACTTTCCTTTCCACTTCGTTCAACTTTTGGTTGCAGTATTTGACCAAGCCGATCCCCTTTTCGAAGGCCGCAAGCGAGTCTTCCAAAGACAGATCCCCAGATTCCAATTGGTCCACGACGCCTTCCAGTTCCTCCAGGGCAACCTCGAACTGCTTGTTCGTTCGATTGTTATTAGCCATGCTACTTCTCCATTTACTCGACAATGGGATGAAGATCTCCAGGCGATGCGCCGCCGAGTTTCTTAATCAATTCGAATGGGTCTATGCGCGCGCCGTTCAGTCGCGCCGCCCAATGAAGGTGAGGCCCGCTGACCCGCCCCGTCATTCCGGACAATCCAATGACCTCGCCTTTATGTACTTCGGCTCCTTCGACTACTTTGATTTCAGAAAGATGAAAATACATCGTGTGCAGGCTTCCACCATGATCGATCACCACGCTATTCCCGCTGAAGAAAAAATCGCCTACAAGAACGATGCGCCCGCGATTGCTAGCAAGAACTTCGGTGCCCGTCGGCACCCGGAGATCCACTCCCGTATGCGGCGCGCGCGGCGTCCCATTGATGACCCTTCGGTATCCAAACGGAGAACTGATGTCCGCTTGCGCGGGTCTAATGAATTGAGCCTCCCATAACCGTTCCGATACCGATGTCGTAAAGGCCCGAGCAAAGCGCTCCTGGTCCAGCCGAATTCTTTCGAGCACATCCGGGCTGAACTGATCGAACTCCTGAGGAACAGAGAACGATTCCTCTTGAAATTTCTTGGGCTTGATATTCAACGTGATCTGGCCTTCCCTATGGCCGCCGTTCCGGGTGGTCGCTCTCAGCAAGATTTTTGTCAAGCCAGGTTTGGCTTGGAGATCCACGCCTATGAGCGCCGAGTAGATTTCGCGTCCCGCCGGATAAAATCTGATTGTCTCTTTACCGATCCGTCCTTCGACCGATATGAGTCCGGTTCCCGAAACCCTCAATTCCGCGATGTCGCCCTGAAGAATCTGTGTGGGCTTGGCTTCGAGCTTCTGTGATGTCGAGCCGGCAAAAACGACGCCGAAGGAAAGTCCAAGTGTAGCGGTCACAAAGGCCAGAATGCGGGCGGGTGGCATCTCATCCCTTTTCTTCAACCCGACACACGGCTTTTCCCTTGCCGAACCTAATCCTGAGTTGATCACCAACTTCCAAAACGGCGGCGTCCTTAACGATGGTCTCCTCCGGGAGCTTGTGAACGATACTGTAACCGCGGTCTAAGACGGCCAGAGGGCTCAGCGCGTTGAGCCGCCCGTTGGCTTGGTTGAATTGGTCTCTCAATTGGCGCATGCGCTCTTGGAAGCGACGTACAAGATCCAATGACATGTCATCCAATCTTTGTTGATTCTCACGTAACCGGCGGCTTGGATCCGTTAACCTTTTGACGAGCGCCTGCAAGCGCTCTTTCGCGGTTTCCAGATTAATTTGAAGGGCCCTCAAGAGAGCGTCCTCGCACCCCTTGAGTTGTTCGACCAAATCCGCTTTTCGGGGAAGCACCATTTCGGCGGCCGCCGTCGGCGTCGGTGCGCGCTGATCCGCGACGAAGTCGGCGATCGTGAAGTCGATCTCATGGCCAACCGCGGAGATAACCGGAACCGGGGAAGCAATGATCGCCCGCGCCACGATCTCCTCATTGAAAGCCCAGAGGTCTTCGAGCGAACCGCCGCCACGGCCCACAATCATGACATCGATCTCGCCCGATCGAGCTAGCTCGGCAATTCCGGCGGCGACTTCCTGAGCGGCGCCCGCGCCCTGCACCCTAACCGGGCGGATCATGATTCGCCGGTTGGGAAACCGTTCCCCGATGATGCGCAGCATATCATGAAGTGCCGCTCCCTTGTCTGATGTTACGAGTCCGATGGACGAAGGTAAAAACGGCAAGCGCCTTTTCCGTTCCGTTGCAAAGAGCCCTTCCGCGGCAAGCTTACGCTTCAGCTGTTCAAAGGCCAGGTAAAGCGCACCCTGGCCCTTTGGCTCCATGCTTTCGACATAGAATTGGAGATCTCCCCGGACCGAGTAAAGACCCACGCGTCCAAAGCACAGGACTTCCATGCCGTTGTCGGGGGAAAACGCCAGGCTCGCCCCTTGCTGGCGGAACATAACCGCGGCAATCTGGCATTTGTGGTCCTTGAGGGTAAAGTAAAAGTGACCGGAGGGTGGCATTCGAAAGTTGGAGACCTCTCCCAATACCCAGAAAGCCTCCAGTTGTGACTCTAGCGTGCCTTTTACAATCTCGTTGAGTTCGCTGATAGTGAGGAAAGCGCGGTTTTCAGCTGCGAACAACGGCAAATCGGACGCTTCGCTACGGTTTCTTGCCATCTCGACAAACGCTTGAATCGGAAAAAAATTAGCCCTCCGGAGGAGGGCTAATTCACCAGGCTGAGGTACGCTGACCCCGGGCCACGCAAGCTTAAGCCGCCTTCTTTTGCACTAGTTGCTTGAACACATCCCAGCTCTTGAGCAGATCGAGAGCCCGTTTGAGTTGGGCGTCGTTGTCAATACTTTCGTCGCCGGTCGGCGCAGAGGGCGGAACCAGTTTTTCTTTGTCCTTTTCACCTTGGTCCGGTTGTTGACCGGGCACCTGCTTTTGATTTTGCAAATGCCCAGGCAGATTCTCCTCTCGCAGGCTCGGCCGCTTCTTCTCGTCGACTTTTCCTTCTTGCTGCGGAGAACTGTCAACCGTGATATCGGGAACGATACCCGTCGCCTGGATCGAGCGCCCCTTTGGCGTAAAATAACGAGCGGTGGTCAACCGCAACGCGGAGCTGTCGTCCAAGGGAAGAATCGTCTGCACCGAGCCCTTTCCGAAAGTTTTGGTTCCCAGAACCACGGCGCGCTTGTGGTCCTGTAAGGCGCCGGCGACGATTTCAGACGCGCTGGCGCTGCCGCCATTGACCAGGACAACCACAGGAAAATCCAACTACGAGCCGTCCTTTTGCGCGAAGAATTTCTGCCTCTGCGATTCGATTCGGCCTTCGGTGTAAACAATCATCCCGGAGTCAAGAAACAGGTCAGCAACGCGCACGGCCTGCGTGAGAAGCCCACCGGGGTTGTTGCGCAAATCGAGGACTAGGCCTTTGAGTCCCGACTTTTCTCCGGCCAGCTTCTCCAACGCCCGTTGAAGGTCGCGGTCGCTGCGCTCTTGAAATTGCGCCAGTCGAACGTAAACGTAGCCCTCGTCCAGAACCCGGCTGCGAACGCTTTGCACTCTAATCGTGTCACGCTCGAGCGTATAGTCAATCAGTTCCGGGACACCCTCTCTTTTGACAGAGATCCTAACCTTTGTTCCCTTGGGCCCACGCATCTTTTTTACGGCGTCTACCAGTGTCATATCCTTGGTAAATTCGTCTTCGATCTTGAAGATCATGTCTCCGGGTTTGATCCCCGCCTTGAAGGCCGGGGTATCTTCAATAGGCGAGACGACTGTTAGGACGCCG
>DASQUN010000813.1:0-6684 GCA_035641275.1 Candidatus Udaeobacter sp.
TCCAGCCAGGCCTTCCTTCTTGAGCGAGACCTGCCCGGCATGACCTCCCGGCCGGCTCAAGCGGGTTTGAAAAGCCACGGACGTTTCGCCGCGAGGTTGAATCGAAGTGAGCTTCTGCTCTTTGGTCTGTCCATCAATCGTTAGTTGAACGAGCAGCTCTTTGATCTCCTGATCACCGAAATTGGTAACGATCGCTTCAAGATGAAGCGGCAAATTAACGCCGATACCCTGACTCCCGAGGCGGACTTCGCTGATGGTGCCGTTGAGCGGTGGCTGTTTGTTTCCGATGCGAATGGTCTTGAGCGGGATCGAGGGGTCGTACTGCTTCAAAGACGAAATGGAAAACTGATCCCATCCGGTCAGCGCCAGATCAGTGACCAGCCTTATTTCCTTTTGTTCCGCTGGTTCGTTTAAGAGTTCATAGGCTTTGCCAAGAGCGGCTGCCAGATTCGCCGTGCCGTCGGCGATCTCGATTTCGTCCAGCTCTTTCAGCAGGACATCCTTTTCTTGTTTGAGGCGAAAGGATTCCTTGCCGGAAATGTTCGTGGGGATCAGGGCTGCGCGATCGCCGTCGTTGAGCGAGGAGATCAGCAGGCGGGCGGCTTCCTTGGCTCGTTTGAATCCGTCGCCGTCACCGCTCCAGGTCATGCTCAGCGAGTTGTCCAATAGCACGACCAATGACACGGGACCGCCGCCGGCGAACAGCCCCGCCCCGGTCTGAAAGATCGGATTGGCAAGCAGCAGCGCGAGCACAATCACCGCCAGCGTTCTGAGCGCCAACAGGAGCCAATGACGCAGCCGGTAGCTGCGGGAGATGCGCTTTTGCGAGAGCAATACAAAACGGACGGCGGGGAAGCGAACTCGCTTCAATCTTCGCCGGTTTAGCAGGTGAATGAGGATGGGCAGCGACGCCGTCAGCAGACCGAAAAGGTAGATGGGGTGGAGGAAAAAAACCGACACCGGGATGCTTATCCCCTCCAGCTTAGATAACTCGCCAAGGCCTTATCCAGGGGAGTCGAAGTCGAGATGAGCTGATAGTCAATGATATTGTCGTGGCACGCCTTGCGCATTTCGGCAATGAATTCTTCAACCACCGCTTTATAGGTCTTGCGTATGGTACGAGGATCCGCGACTACCTTGAGGTTTACTTCTTCCAGATCCTCGAACAGGATATTGCCGTCAAACGGCAGATCGAGTTCCGCCTGATCGAGAAGATGAAACACGATGACGTCGTTGCCTTTGAAGCGAAATAGACGAAGACCTTTGAGAATTCGCTCGGGTTCGTCAAGGAGATCGGATACCAAAATGACCAAACCGCGCCGTTTGATCTGCCCGGCGACATCTTCGAGGATCCTGCCGACGTGGGTTTCTCCCGCGGGCCCGCGATCCTCGAGGGCGTGTAGAATCTGCGTTAGGTAATCGCGTTTGGCTTTTGGTGGGATGAAGGATTCGATGCGGTTCGAAAAGGTGACCAGCCCCGCGGCATCCTGCTGTTTAAGAATCAGATAGGCAAGCGATGCGGTAAGCGTGCAGGCATAGTCAAATTTGGTTACACCATTGGAGGCATAGTTCATTGAGCCGCTGCTATCGAGCAGGAGATAGGCGCGGAGGTTCGTTTCATCCTCATACTCTTTGATGAAATAACGGTCGAATTTTCCCAACGCCTTCCAGTCGATCCGGCGGATTTCATCTCCCGGCGAATATTCCCGGTGTTCTTCGAATTCGACGCTGAATCCTTTGGCACGGCTGCGGTGGACACCCGACATCATGCCTTCCACCACCCAACGCGCCCGCAGATAGAGATTGGAAATACCGGCGAGAACCTGCGGATCGAAATAGTTTTTCTCCCCATTCATCATAGGATTAACACTGGGCTGCTGGATCAGACAATTTTGTTTTCAAAAGGCCCCAGCGACGAGGCGCGCACCCTTCGACAATGCTCAGGGCATCGGCCTAGGGGCGCTTTTCAGCGACCTGTTAAACTCTTACCACCACCGTCGGATATAATCTAGCCAGCTTCGCCAACCTCTATTCCGTCCTTGATAGGCGGGATGCTTCTCGCATTCCTCGAGGTAAGCGATGGTGCCCGGATCAGCGCTGAGCCGCAGAAGAACCTGCCGTTGGAAAGCCAAGCACTTCTTTTCCGCTTCGACGCCGGTCCAGGTATCAGCAGCAGGCTCCTTGTCGCCGAGCGCGTGTTTTGCCTCATGATAGAGTTTCGAATGATAGGCATCATGGGCGATGGCGCCCGCGTACCATTGCGCAGAATGCCGCCAGGTGCGTTTGCCGACGACAAAAATCGGCTTTCTCGCCCACGCCTTCATGCCGCTCCGGCGGCCCGATTGAATCATCTCGATATGGGCTCGAATGATATCGAACTGAGGAGTCGGCTTGAGTAGCTCCAGCGACTCCTTCGTTCGAAGCAGGAATTCGCTGTGGCCACGGATCTCGATACCGTCGACGACTTCCGATCGCTCGGGTGCGAAAAGCATCTCAGGTTTCAGATATCTACGATCTGGAATGTAAAAGCCCATTCTTGCCGTGAGGAATTTCTCTTTTCGGGTGAAACGATATTGAACAAGATCTAAGAAGCTAGCACAGGAAGACTCCCGGAACGAGGAAGATCCGGCCTTTTTGGAGGAATATTCATGATCATTTGCGATCACCCTGACGATGAAAGCTGGACCGCCGGGCGAGGCTGGAGGCCGCAGGCGTAGAGCCGTAGAAGTTCTGTCAGGCCTGGACCCTTGGAATAAGCAGCGAGCGGGGTTGGCAGGGTGGCCATTGAGGCAAAAGACCCATCGGGCTGCGGCCGGAAGCCTTGGCCTGGGGTCCACTTTCGGGGGAATCAAACGTGTCGTGACCCTTTTCTCCTATACTCGCCTTCGGAACCTAAACGGTTGGCGCCAGCCGCGTTCAGCAAAGAAAAAACCTGTCAGGAACGATTGTGTAAACTGCCGATGGTGACGCGCCCCTACCAAAGTCCTTCAGCGCCAGACATGCTTCGGGTACTTGCGCTTAAGTTCCGGTTTGAGTTTCGGATAGGTTTCACGCCAGAAAACTGACAGGTCCTCCGTAATCTGCACCGGGCGGTTACTCGGCGCGAGCACGTGAATGCGCACACGAACGCGGCGGCTGGCAATCCAGACCGCGTCTTTGATGCCGTACAAATCCTGGATGCGCGCTGCCATCGTCGCCGGTCCGTCGCCGGAGTAGGCGAGCTTCACTGTGCGGCCATTGGGCAACCCAATCCGCTCAGGCGCATATTCTTCTATCCACGCCTGTTGCTGCCGGGAGAGCCATGACTTGACGACGGGCCAAACGGATCGATCTTTGATTTCTTGGTGGCTCAACGCGCCGTGGCAAATGAGCTGGAGCATGGCGTCCCGGTCCTCCTCTCCGATGACGGGCAATGCCAGCTCGGGCATCCATTCGCGCAACCGATTGACCCGCAGGATCCATTGTTCGACCGGTTCGTTCCAGTTGTCGAGGGCACAGCGGCCGGCGGCAACTTCGCGCGCCAGAATCTTCGCCGCTTCGTCGGCCGGCAGATTGTCGGAGAGTTTCTCTTCCAGGACCAGATCTCGGAATCGCTTTTCCTCTCGGGCAAAGATCCGCCGCAATGTCGGGTCGTAGGCAACCGCACGGACTTCCTTGAAGTCCTCCGGGAAAAGTTCGCGCAGCCATTCCTCCTTGATCGCCGTGGCCAGATTCAGCACGACATTCAAGGCCCGGTCCCTGCCGCCGCCGCTTTCCACCTCGCGCACCTCGGAGACGACGAAGAGAGGCGCTGTGACAACGCTCTCGCCGGCCAACACACCGCGCCGGCCATGGGTCAGTTCGCAACGTAACGTGCCGGCGGCCCGGCGCTTTGCGAGATGGTCGGAAAACCCAACCAGCACGCAACGCTGAACGGCAGCGTTCGCGACCGGCTTCTCACTGATGTCCAAGCCCTCGGCCGCGGCGATCCTCAAGAACTGCTCGAACAAAGGCCCGACTTGACGCGCTGCTTGCGCATGAACGCCGAGCCGGCGGCAGCGCTCGATGTGGTACCCATGGCGCTCGGCGTACCGCCAGGCGCGCATCAGCACAAAAAAATCCGACTCCGTCTCGTCACCGAACAGATCATCGCGTGCGTCTGCAGCCTGCTTCGCTTGCCGGCGCACGAGCAAGTCCCGCCCTTGCGTCAGGGCGGCGATCAACGCGACGGGCCGCACACAACCATAGTCCTGCGCGGCCAGCAGCATCCGTGCGTAGCGTGGATGGACGGGAAACGCGAGCATGCGTCGTCCGAGCGCGGTGATGGCACCTGTCGTGCCGTCGATGGCTTCCAAATCGGCGAGCAGCAACTCGGCGCGTTCCAACGCGCGAGGGTCTGGGGCCTCCAGCCAGCGGAATGTTTTCACGTCGTTCACGCCGCTCGCCTTGAGCGTCAGGATCACCTCCGAGAGATCCAGACGCTTCACTTCGGAAAGTTCCTGGGCAGGACGCACGCCCTGGTCATGCGCCGTCCATAGACGCAAGCAGTGTCCGGGCGCTGTGCGACCGGCGCGGCCCGCCCGCTGGTCGGCTGCGGCGCGGCTGATTTTTTCGACGAGCAACGTGTTGATGCCGCGATACGGGTCATAGCGGGGAATACGCGCCAAACCGCTGTCGATCACCAGGCGCACACCGTCGATGGTCAGCGAGGTTTCCGCGACGTTAGTGGCGACGACGATTTTGCGCCGGTCATATCGGGCCACGGCCGCGTCCTGATCGACAGGCGGCAATTCGCCGTGCAATGGAAACACGACGAACTCATGGCCGAGCATGTCGCGCGCCGCCTGCACGGTGCGAGTGATCTCATAGGCCCCGGGCAAGAAAATAAGAGCGTCGCCTTGAGGATGTTGGCGTACTAAACGTTGGAGTTGGTTGACCGCAAGTTCCCAGACGGGCGCGTCGCCGGTAGGTTTGGACAGGTATTCGATGGCTATAGGGAAGCTGCGGCCTTGCGACGACAATAGCGCGCAAGGGTCAAGATACCTCTGCACCGCGGCGACATCCAACGTCGCTGACATGACGACGATGATGAGGTCGGGCCGCGTCGATTCCTGGATTTCGAGAGCGCGGGCCAAGGTGATTTCTCCGTAGAGATGCCGTTCGTGAAATTCGTCGAACACGATCGCGCTGACGCCCTTCAAGTCGGGATCAGCCAGCATCCGGCGCAGCAGCACGCCTTCGGTCAAATAACAGATGCGCGTGGCGGAAGAGGTGACGTTGTCCAGCCGCATCTGATAGCCCACCTCGCCGCCGAGTTTTACCTCGCGAGCTTGCGCGACCCATGCCGCGAGCATGCGCGTGGGCAACCGGCGCGGCTGCAGGACCGTCACTTGGCCACCCCGCAGCAGGCCGCCATCGAGCATCATCTGCGGCACTTGGGTTGATTTTCCCGAGCCGGTCGGTGCGGTCAGAACCACGCGCTTCTGCGCGCTCAGGGTTTCGACCAATCGCTGCTCGATTTCGAAGATAGGTAAATCCGGCTTTCGCATCGCTTGAGATTAACTTAACATAATCGATGGAGGTTGGGTCCAAGGAGATCTCGCCCTGATCAAAGCTCGGCCCGGCAGTTCCCGCGGTTTCGAAATATGTAGTTCCGAAATACTGAGTGTAGATTGTTGGACTCCTGTTTGAATTTGGCCAACGGAGTAGTGCCGGTTTCTAGCAACACCAGATGCACATGGTTGGGCATCAAGGAGCAGGCACAGATTCTAACGCGGAACTGAGGCTGGTACTTCTCTGACCGGTCGATATGAGCGTATCCCCTTAGGTTAGGATGCTTTCTCCATCGCTTGCGCCATCCCGCCGAAATAGACGCGGTGGATGTCCATCGAATCCGTCGCGGTCGTCAGGACATCCTGCTCCCGTCCCGGCACGACATATTTTTCCAGAACATCGATGAACATGTCCGAGTGTTTCACGTCGGCCTTACTATGCGCGGTGAAGTTCGGCATCTGCGCGGCGCTGAAGTTTAAATCCCGCGACCAAATCTTGTAGAGCCGGCTGCAATTGCCTCCGCCTATGTCGCCCAAAAGCCGATCGTCATTGGTCCACTCGGCGATCGTCGACGCCGCGATGGCTTCCTGCCACGGACGAGTGCGCGCGATCCAGAACCACGCGTACATGGCCGCCTTGGTGGTGGGCAACGGCGCGGCGTTCATGACATCATCGACGCTCAACCCGACTTCTTTTCCTTGACGAACAATGAGATCCATATGGCCGGTCTTTGAGTGCTCGTCTTCGACCAGCTCCTCATACTCGTGCGACAGGATGCGTTGCTTGACCTCGAACTCCGGACAGTTGGCGGCCACCTGCGGCCAGTTGTTGCGTCGCTGGCGCGCATAAAGGCCCAGCTGCAAAAGATAGATCCGCGCTCGCTCGGGCGTCAGTTTGATCGAGTAAAAATGTTCCATCTCCGGCGTGCGAAAGAAGTCCCTGACACACTCACCGAGCGCCTGTCGCCATTGCTGTGCTTTCATCGAAATACCTCCACTGAAACAAAAGCGAAATCCGAATATCGAAATCCGAGACAAATTCGAAACAAATAAATCTCAAATCGGGAACATCCGAAACATCGAATCCGAAGGAAGCTGACTTGGAAATTGTGCATAATATAATAATGTTGGGTTTGGTCATTTGATATTTGTT